>JAFSFN010000098.1 GCA_017435185.1 Clostridia bacterium
CCGTCATAGACAAACGGTGTGTCTATCGCATCTCGTGTAGTTCCGGGAATATCGGAAACTATTGTTCTTTCGTTGCCCAAAAGCGCATTAACAAGGCTTGATTTGCCTACATTCGGCTTGCCTGCAACGGATATCATAATGGGAGCATCTTCTTCTGCAGATTCCATTGGCGAAAAATGCTGTACCACTTCATCAAGCAAGTCACCAAGGCCCAGCCCCTGTTCTGCAGATATAGTTATGGGTGTGCCAAGCCCGAGTGCATAGAAATCATATATACTGTCTTCAAATTTTGGATGGTCTACTTTGTTTACCGCCAGCACTATGGGTTTCTTGCTTCTTCTGAGCATATCTGCAACTTCTTCATCAGCGCTAACCAAGCCGTCTCTGCCATCGACCATGAAAATTATGACATCGGCGGTTTCGATTGCCAATTCCGCCTGACGACGCATTTGCCTGCTTATAACCGAATCGACAACAGGCTCGATACCGCCTGTATCGACTATGGAAAAAGCATAGTCGAGCCATGTCGCATCACCGTAAATTCTGTCGCGCGTTACACCCGGCATATCATCTACTATTGATATTCTTTTGCCTACTATTCGATTGAAAAAAGTGGACTTTCCAACATTTGCTCTTCCCACAAGAGCTACAAGCGGTTTTTTCATAATACCTCACCGAACAATTCCGCAACAAATTCGCTTCCGTCCGAAGCCGCGAGCGGAATGATTCTTTTGTTTATTGTTTCTGAGAGAGTTTCCAAAGTGATACCGTCTAAAAAGTATTTTCCGTCACGAAGCATACTGCACGGTATTATCAAAATTTCAGAATCTGTAAAAACGCCGTTTTTATATGCCGAAATTATATCGCTTCCGCACAACAGGCCGCTAACTGTAACAGTATTACCGAAAAACTCGTTTTCCAAAATATGTGTATGTATTTTTATACCATATTTTTCAAGTTTTGAAAACAGTGAGCTCATGAACTTTCCAGCCGAAACGCCTGTAACTGCGTCTATATGCACGGTCTTTTCTTTTCTTGATACATACTGCAATTCATCATTAAAGCCATCCTCAAACAGTCTGAGCAAGCCTACACCGTTTTCTATCTGCGGAAAGTCATCATACGCTTCATAAGTCGGCAATTCCCTGCCTGCAGCTATGTACAGCTCATCCGAAGCATATACATCAAAACCTTTTTGCTTAAACTTTTCAACTGTGTTTATAGCTTCTTGTGCTTCTTTTTCCGTTAATTTGCGAAGAGGATAAAGACCTTCTCTGTGTTTCGTCAGACCTACGGGAACCACAGCAACTGAGTCTGCACCCAGTTCTTTCAAGTCGGCAAGTGAGCGTTCCAAAATCTTTCCGTCATTTATTGTCGGACAAAGAACTATCTGGCAGTGGAAACGAATATTTGCTTCTTTGAGCTTAGACAGTCTTTCGCAGATATTGACGGCAGTTGGATTTCGCATCATCTTTTTGCGCACTTCACCATCGGTAGCATGAACGGAAATATACAACGGGCTTACTCTGCGGCGCAATATGCGTTCAAATTCTGATTCATCAATATTGGTCAATGTTATATAATTCCCCATAATAAGCGACAATCTGAAATCATCGTCCTTTACATGGAGCGTTTCCCTTGTATTGTTAGGCATCTGGTCAATAAAGCAGAATACACAATGATTTTTGCAGCACCGTATAGGGCTCATGAGCGAGCTTTCAAAATTGAGACCGATATCTTCATTCTCATCCTTCTCAATCTCTGCTTCTATTTCCTCACCCGTGTCAGCCTTTTCAAAGCACATAACCACATTTTCGTTTGATATAAGCTGCTCGTAATCGATTATATCTACTATTTTTTCACCATTTACAGACAGCAAAAAATCACCGGCAGTTATACCGAGTTCACTTGCCGGTGAATCATTATCTACCGATATTATTTTGTGTTTCGTTTTGTTTTCCATTGCTTGATTATACCATATATACCATGGCTTTTACAATGTCGCCATATATCTGAATGCATCTTTTGCCGCTTCAAGATTTTTAGCACTCGCTACGATAAATATCTGCGGATTCTCAAGGCCCGTCAGATTAACTGCATTTTCAGATTCCGACAAATCAAGGCCGCAAACATGGCTCATCTCACCTGTAAGCACATTGTTATCATCATATTTAGGGAAACTGACACCTGTACCGTTAAATTGCGAAAGTTCTTCTTTTGAGAATAAATCCTCAAGTGCAATAAAGTTTTCGCCCTGTGCAGCAAGTTTTTCGGAAACCGAAGCATCACATATAAAGAATTCTATCTCACTTGCAAACATAAGCACTACAATTTGAAAACCTGCGCCCGGGTCATCAAGCGATATTCCGCTTACATCCATATCCGGACAATTCGGCAATGCTTTTTTTAATTCTGCCGCTACATTATTAACATCGCTCTCATTTATTCTGTATGCGACTACTTCAACATAAAGAGATGCCTCTTCAGTTTTCCTGCAGGAAGTAAAAATGCTCAGCATCGCAAGTATCAGCGCAACAAATGCGGTATATTTCTTCATTGTACAGCCCTCATTTTATGTACTGCTTATATAATAGACACTCAGAAAATTCCTGTCAATACAAACAAAGGCAACGGATACAACCGTTGCCTTGATTTTTCATTTTTGACATATTCCAAAATGAAAAACAGTTATTCTTCGTCTTCTTCAATGTCCTCGATTATTGACTCGTTGCAATTGGGGCAGATGAGCTCTTCCATTTTTTCGCTCAACTGATTGTCAAAGTAGATCATCTCGCCGCAATGAGGACATTCCGCTTCAAAAAAATCGCATTCGTCATCCTCATCTTCGTCTTCATCATCGAAAAGATATTCGTCTATATCATCAAGTTCATCACAGATGTCTTCGATGCAGTCATCAAGCTCATCGATGCACTCATCATGTTCTTCAATGATGTCAGCCATATCTTCAAGAGTTTTTATGATAGCTTTCAACACCTTTGCTGTAGCTTCATCAGTGATGTTGAGACCATCTGCAAGGCCTTGAATGTATGATACTTTTTCTTTAATACCGCTCATATTCTTTTCTCCTTTTCTTTTAAGTGAATTATCAAAAAGGGAGATCAGACACGCTCCATGTATTCGCCTGTGCGTGTATCAACACGAATCTTCTCACCCTCATTGATGAACAAGGGAACATTGATCTTATAGCCTGTTTCAAGGATAGCGGGTTTTGTTGCACCTGTTGCTGTATCGCCCTTGAAACCGGGTTCTGTTTCGGTAACTGTGAGTTCAACAAAGTTGGGAGCTTCAACCGAGAAAGCCTTTCCCTTATAGAAACGAATGTTAACATTGTCATTTTCGACGATGAAATCGATAGCTTCTTCAACTTCGCTGTGATTGAGCGGAAGCTGCTCAAATGTTTCACTGTCCATGAAGTAGTACAATTCGCCGTCGGAATAGAGATACTGCATGGTCTTGTTTTCGATATGTGCCTTAGGATACTTATCAGTGGGGCTGAAGGTACGTTCAAGAACAGCACCCGTCATGACATTCTTAAGTCTTGTACGAACAAAAGCTGCACCTTTACCGGGCTTAACATGCTGGAAGTCGGCTATGGACCACACCTGACCGTCAATCTCTACAGTTACGCCTTTTCTGAAATCGCCTGCCATTATCATAGTAAAATACCTCCCAAATGGGTTTATAATTATTATCTTCGATATTTTACCACAATAACTACCATTTCAACAAGTACTATTCAAAAAAAGCCTCATTTAGCTTTTTAATAGCCTTCTTTTCAATGCGTGACACATATGAACGTGATATACCGAGAATGGCCGCCACTTCTCGCTGCGGCATCGCACAGCCGTCTTTAAGTCCGAATCTTAATGTTATCACCACTCGTTCCCTCTCCGATAAAGCTGTATTCATTATCTCTTTAAGACGCAATGTGGCAATGGACAATTCCGCTGCGTTGTGCGTATCATCGGCATCACTTCCCAACACATCCGAAAGCACGAGCTTGTTTCCTTCTTTGTCACTTCCTATGGTATCGTTTATACTTATTTCACCCATCTGCTTTTTTTCGGCACGCAGTGACATCAGTATCTCATTTTCTATGCATCTAACTGCATAAGTGGCAAGCGTGCTTCCCTTATCGGGTTTGAATGTTGAAACCGCCTTTATAAGTCCGACAGTGCCTATTGAAATCAAGTCATCCATATCACGGCGCACAGATGCATATTTTTTTGCTATATGTGCCACAAGCCGCAGATTGTGTTCTATGAGCGCCGCTCGAGCCGCCGCATCACCATCTTTAAGTTTTGATATATACAGATTTTCTTCTTCGCTTGTAAGCGGTTCGGGAAAAGCATTCTTGTTCCCGACATAACCAGCATAAAACAGTACATCTTTTAAGAAGCTGAATATAAAGTCAAACATAAAAGCATAACCTCCTGCCGCTTTCGGCTATAAGAGGTTATGCCGTTTATGGTTGTCATTATTCAAAAACAAGTTGAAAACAAGCTTTCAGTAACGCTTTATTTCTCCTGACATTTTTAATATGTCACCCTTTTTCAAAGGCTCACTGCAGCCTATGTATAACTCCTGTTTGGGATGGGGCGCACATTCAAGCGCATTTCCCTCTGCATCTTTTATCCACTCAACAGAAAAAGTTCTTCCGATATCACACGGAGAAAGTATTTCAAGTGTATCGTTCACGAAAAATCTGTTTCTCTGGAATACATGCGCCACTTTATTATCAGCATCATATTCTTCGACAGTTGCGCATATCATTGCGTCTTGAATATATCCTGCATGAGATGTCTCTTGAAGCGCATCTGCATTTTTTCCGTTGAAAAAGCCTGTTGTGAAAGGTCTGTGACTTGCCTTGCTCAATTCGTTAACTATCGCTTCGCTTAAAATTGCATCCTTTCCCTCTTTTTCAAAGAAATCAAGTGCCATACGATATGCATTTGTAACTGCGGCCACATATGAAATAGACTTCATACGCCCCTCTATTTTGAGCGAACACACGCCTGCATCTATTATTTGCGGCAAATATTCAATAAGGCGCAAATCACGGGAATTCATTATGAAAGTACCGTTTTCGTCTTCTTCCATAGTATAAAACTCGCCGTCCTTGCCTTTTTCACGAAGTTCATATTTCCATCTGCAAGGCTGCACACATTCCCCACGATTGCTGTCACGGCCGTCGATATAGTTGCTCAGCAGACAACGTCCGGAATATGAAACACACATTGCACCGTGAACAAACATTTCAAGCTCAAGCTCGTCGGGAATATTGTCCCTCATACGCTTTATATCATCGAGCGATAATTCACGAGCAAGCACTATTCTGCTTATGCCCTGATCATGCCAGAACATGGCCGACTCACTGTTCAAAGTGTTTGCCTGCGTACTCAAATGAAGCGGCATATCGGGAAGTGTTCTTCGGAGTACACGAATAACACCCGGGTCGTTTACTATAAGAGCATCGGGAGAAGCCGCTTTTATCTGTTCTAAAAGGATGGGTAACGAAGCTATATCATTATCTCTTGCAAAAGCATTGACAGTAACATATACTTTTTTATCCAATGAGTGAGCCAAATTAACCGCATCTATAAGTTCCTGCGGCGTAAAGTTATCGGCAAAATTGCGCAGACTCATTGCCGATGCACCGATATATACAGCGTCAGCTCCAAATCTGAATGCGGTCTGTAATCTTTCAAAATTGCCTGCCGGCGACAATAGTTCTGCTTTCTTTATCATTCGAGGAAATCTTTCAGTTTCTTGCTTCTTGAGGGATGGCGAAGTTTTCTCAGCGCCTTTGCTTCTATCTGACGGATACGCTCACGCGTTACATTAAATTCCCTGCCAACTTCTTCCAATGTACGTGCTTTACCGTCATCAAGTCCGAAACGCAGTCTCAAAACCTTCTCTTCACGAGGAGTAAGTGTGTCAAGCACTTCCATGAGTTGTTCCTTTAACAATGTGAATGCGGCGACCTCCGCAGGCGCGGGAGCATCTTCATCGGGAATAAAGTCACCCAGATGACTGTCTTCTTCTTCACCTATAGGAGTTTCAAGCGAAACGGGTTCCTGCGCAACTTTGATTATCTCACGCACCTTTTCTTCGCTTATACCCATTTCAGCCGCTATCTCTTCAGGGCGCGGATCACGGCCGTATTCCTGCAAAAGCTGGCGATTTACTCTGATGAGCTTATTTATTGTCTCAACCATATGAACAGGAATCCTTATCGTCCTTGCCTGGTCGGCAATAGCTCTTGTTATGGCTTGTCTTATCCACCAAGTGGCATAGGTGGAAAATTTATAGCCTTTTTTATAGTCAAACTTTTCGACAGCCTTTATAAGGCCCAAGTTACCTTCCTGAATAAGATCAAGGAACAACATTCCGCGGCCGACATATCGCTTTGCAACAGATACAACCAATCTCAAGTTTGCTTCCGCAAGCTGACGCTTTGCTTCGGGATCTCCGTCCGCCATACGCTGTGCTATTTCGATTTCTTCCTGTGCTGTCAAAAGCGGAACCTTGCCTATTTCTTTGAGATACATGCGCACTGGGTCGTCAATGGCAACACCCTCTGTCACCGCGGCAACATCGGCAATTTCTTCATTGATGTCGTCAGGAACTTCTATTTCTTCAACAACATCGATGTTCATCGTTTCAAAGCGTTCATAGATCTGCTCTATCTGCTCTGAATCAAGCTCCATCTCATTGAAGGTATCCATTACCTCTTTGTAGGTCAAAACACCGTTTTGCTTGCCGCGTTCGACCAGCATTTCTATCCTGCTGTTCATCTTGGCTTCTTTTGTTTCCAATTTGTCCACCTCTAAACTTTCCGTTATTAAAACTTTATATCTATAAATGTTTTTATTCGATTTTATTTGCTAAAGCATAGCAAGTTTTCGCTTCAGTGCTTCAGCTTCCCGCATTTTATCCGTAAAATCGGACATTTTAGGGTCTGCACCGTTCATTATTTCCCGAATTTGCGCTCTTATTGCATCGGCTTTTATTGTTTTTATACAATCATCTGCAACAGCTGTGACCGACTCGCCTATTGTATCCGACAATTCAAGCGCCGGAAGCAGTTCTTCTGCCGATTCCTTACTCATACTGCTTAAAAGCATCGCATCATCAACATTGTCATGCTGAGCATATTCAACCAATATGGCGGAAGCATATTCTTCAAAAGGGAAAATCGAAAATTCGATTTTTTCCTCTGCCATTTTTTCCATTACATACATTGCGCTTTCTTTAGAAACCCCAATGCAGGCGATGAGCATTTGCTCTGCTTTTTTTCGCATTTCAACGGTCTCATCTTCTTTTTTGAATCGCTGATTGCCTCGCCGTATCACACTTTGCTGCTCTTTAGCAGGTCTTGACATTCCGCATTGTTCAAACACAGTCTGTCGTGAAAGACCTGACTTTCTGGCTATCTGCGCAACACATCTTTCTCTCTCGACAGGCTCTATCGTCGAAACGAATGCACACGCCTTTTTTGCATAATCCTCACGCCCTTCATCAGTCGTAAGATCACAGCCTCTCTCTATGCATAAAAGTTTGTACGCATTCAGCGAAAGTGCTTTGTCTTTTAACGAATTGAACGAATCCTTACCATTCTTTTTAACGAATTCATCGGGATCCATTCCACCCGGAATGACCATTACGCGCACTTCAAGTTCTTCTTTAGCCAAGATATCAAGGCCTCGAAGCATTGCATTCTGTCCTGCGGCATCACCGTCATAACATATATAAACACGCTTAACATAGCGTTTTATAAGCCTTGCCTGCTGCTGTGTAAGTGCTGTGCCCAGACTTGCAACGGCATTATCCACACCGCTTTTATGCAGGCTTATAACATCCATATAACCTTCCACTATCACAAGGTCATGATTTTGCTTTCCCTTCTGCATATTCATGGCATAGAGATTATTTCGTTTATTGAATATGAGCGTATCGCCCGTATTCAAATATTTAGGCTCGTCCTTTCCCATAGTGCGAGCTCCGAAAGCTATAACTCGTGAATTTGCCGCAATTATGGGAAATATAACTCTGCCTCGATACGCGTCATAGAAAGAATTTTCTTTCTTGCCTTTTACAATAAGACCTGCATCAAGCATTTCACTGTTGCTGTATCCCTTTTCCTTTAAAAAACTAAGCAGAGAATCCCATGCATCAGGCGCATAACCGAGTCCAAAACGCTTTATTGTTTTTGGATCAAGGCCACGATTGAGCAGGTATTCACGTGCACTCTTGCCTTCATCAGACAAAAGACACTCATGAAAGAACTTTGCCGCATCTTTGCAGGCGGCATATAAGCGCTCTTTCTTTGCACGCTCATTTTTCAATTTCTCGTCATCAACTTCGGCAGGCAATTCCATGCCGACACGCTGTGCCAAAAATCTTATGGCGTCAGTATATGGCAGTTTCTCCATTTCCATTATGAACTGCACAACCGAACCGCCGGCATGACAGCCGAAGCAATAATAAAGCTGTTTATCACCGCTAACGGAAAAAGACGGTGTTTTTTCATGATGAAAAGGACAACAGCCCCACATTCGCCTGCCTTTTGCCGAAAGGCGTACATATTCGGAAACCACCGAGACTATATCATTACGAGAAAGAAGCTCCCCCATCCACGCATCGGGAAACATTGGCATGAAAAAAGAACTCCTTTCGTTAAAATTTCATTTGCAACAGTTTCGACGCAAGTACTCTGTTTTCCTGCAAAGAATGCGCAGAACGATTTTTTACTCACTAAAATAACATCATTCCCGACGGAACGAACAAACGTTCGTAATCCAACACCGCATATCTGTCGGTCATACAGCCGATAAAATCAGCGACAATACGTTCTTTGCCGTCTTCTTCTATATTTCCTGAAAATTCATCGGGTACTTCATCAATATGTTCAAGGTAATGCATGTAAAGCTGTTCAAGCAAACGCTTGCTCTTTGCTTCTTCCGTTCTTGCAAGGGGATTGAGGTAAACTCTTTCAAACATGAAGTTTCTCAGCTCATTAAGTGCTGTTCCCACTTCTTCGCTCATACAAACTTGAGGCTTCAAAAGTGAATTTTCAAGCACATCAACTATCATAGTGTTTATACGCTCGCCGTGAGAGTTCCCGAGTATATCGTTGAGTTTCTGCGGTATATCCTGTTTTGTAATGACTCCTGCACGAATAGCATCGTCGATATCATGATTTACATATGCAATTCTGTCTGACAAACTTACCACGGCACCCTCAAGCGTGGCAGGATTGCCGGATATTTTGTGATTGAGTATTCCATCACGCACTTCAAAAGTAAGATTAAGCCCCTTGCCGCTGTTTTCGAGTTTTTCAACCACTCTGAGGCTCTGGACATTGTGCTCAAAACCGCCCGGAACAAGTGCATCAAGAACCGCTTCACCCATATGCCCGAACGGAGTATGTCCAAGGTCATGACCCAAAGCAATTGCTTCGGTAAGGTCTTCATTAAGACGCAGACCGCGTGCTATTGTTCTGGCTATCTGACTGACTTCGAGTGTATGTGTGAGTCTTGTTCTGTAGTGGTCGCCCATGGGAAGTAGAAAAACCTGAGTTTTGTGTTTAAGCCTTCTAAACGACTTGGAATGAATTATCCTGTCTCTGTCACGCATATATTCTGTGCGTATAGGACACGGAATAACTGCTCTGTCACGACCTTTGCTTTGAGATGAAAGCGAAGCATAGGGCGAGAGCATTTGTTTTTCCTGCTGCTCAATAAATTCACGATAATCCTGCTTTTTCAAGAGCATCCTCCAATTCATACGCACAAAATGCCTAATTCTACATAAGTTATTCAACAAAAAAAAATAAATTCCTTGTTTTTGCCGACATTTTTTCAAAAAAATATGATGTGGGGTTCCACCCCACTCCCCGGTCGCTTTTGAAAAAGCGACAGAAAACCAATAACGCTGACGCTTTCGCTCAAGAGGCAAGTCCTCTTGAGCGAGGTTTTACATGCTCGAACTATGCCTTCGGCATGGCCGTTCGCCCATGCAAAGTCAGAATTGCTACGCAATTACTTCCACGCATTCGCCGCACATGTCGCCGAATGCTATTAAAGTCTAAACGCTTAAAAGTTGGTTTGCGGTTAAATACTATTGTAGCCTAAACGCTTTTGAGTTTCTTTTAGTAAGACACAAAAAACAGCTCCGTCTTGCGATGAAGCTGTTTTTATTGTTTATTATTCCCCATTGTTTTTTGACGACTTTTTTTCAAAAAAGTCGGCGGGGCATGGGGCAGCGCCCCATAATAAATTATCTGAAAAAAGCATTGTTGTCTATTGTTTTGTAATACTCTCGGCTTCCCCATGTTTTTCCTGCACCGGCAGTTCTGAAAAACATGACATCGGAAGGCAACGGATTATCGCCGCCGTTAAAAACAGCTTCGACAGCATCTATGATTTTTGAGGAGGGCTTCTGCGCCCTTAAATTGTCCTCATCACGAGCTACTGTAAACTGATTTTTCTGGAATATTACGCCCTCGACGGTATCAGGGAACGACGAACTGTTCACCCTGTTTAGGATCACTCCTGCAATCGCCTTGAATCCGTCGGTAGTTCCGCCCTTGCCTTCAAGATGTACGACCTGTGCTATTAAATATATCTCACTGTCAGAATATTTTTTTGATGACGGTGTTGAAGTTATCTTCGGCGTTGACGGCGCCTTGGTCGGCGCAGCTGTCGGCTTTGGTTTTTCGGTAGGCTTTGGCGTTGCTGTCGGCATGGTGCCTTTCTCTACAAATTCTTTAAGCATAAAGCCTGTGGTTGAGTCGATTTTGACCCTGTACCACTCACCTGATTCACCGTTTATTTTTAGTGTATCCCCTCGCTCATACTCGCCGATTATTTTATAATCGGTTCCGGGGCCCTTACGCAAGTTTACTGTTTTTGCATTGACATATCCTTTCACAGAATCAAAGGATTTAACAGTATAAGCCTCTGTGGGAGCCGGTGTTTTTGCGGGTACAGGTGTCGATGCTGCAACCGTTTGTGTCGGCTCTGCACTTATCTCAGGCGTTTGGACGATTTGCGTATTTAATGCAACTTGAACAGCCGCAGTTACATCTGCCGCATACTCCGTTTCTGCCGTCTTCGGCACTATTACCACCAGGCTCTGCGATTCTTTGCTGTCAGTACTTACCGATTCTATCGGAGCACATGCCGTCAACATACAAATCGCCAGTATTGATGATGCAGTACAAATTCTTTTTAACATTTTACAGGATATATTTTTTAAGATCCTCTCCCTCGAAATCTTCCGACAAATGCTCGGCGACATATTTTTCATCGACCACAACTTTGACCAACGGATGATCTCCGCCTGCATTGAAAGAAACATCATCGAGTAAATTTTCTATTATTGTGTGCAGTCTTCTTGCACCTATATTTTCCGTTGTATCATTGGCATTAGCCGCACAGCGGGCGATAGCCTCCAAAGCATCGTCCGTAAACACAAGTTCTACATTATCAGTCATCAGAAGTGCCTGATATTGTTTTGTTATCGCATGCTCGGGCTGTGTAAGTATCTTTACAAAATCTGCCTTTGTGAGAGCATCAAGTTTCACTCGTATGGGGAATCTTCCCTGAAGCTCCGGTATGAGGTCTGATACCTTTGATACATGAAAAGCGCCTGCGGCAATAAAAAGCATATAATCGGTCCTTACAGGGCCGTACTTTGTATTGACAGTACTACCTTCAACTATGGGCAGAATGTCTCTCTGCACACCTTCTCGTGAAACATCGGGACCGTTTCCGCCTCTGCTGCTTCCGCCCGCGATTTTATCTATTTCATCAATGAATATTATTCCGTCCTGCTCGGCCTTCTCTATCGCTTCACGGATAACATCGTCCATATCTATGAGTTTTTCCGTTTCCTGCTGAATTAGTATGCGCCTTGCTTCGGACACTTTTACTTTTCTGCGTTTTGTCTTTTTGGGCAATATTCCTCCCATCATTTCATTGAGGTTTATATCTATGCCCATTGCTATCATGGTGTCACCGCCCATTGAACTTTCTTCAACTTCGACTTCTACCATCTCATTTTCAAGTTCGCCATTGCGGAGCTTCTCCGTGATATCTTCTCTCTTTGCCGCTGTTTCTTTCTGTTCGTCTTCGGAAAGTTCTTCTTCTTTTTGAGTCTGTCCTGCCGTAAGCAGCATTTGAAGCGGGTTTACCGCCGCATTGTTCTTAGCAGTTCTTTTATTCGGAGCAAGCAGGCTTATAAGTCTTTGCTCGGCAGCCGCTTCGGCCGCAAACCTTACCGTCTGAGCTCGTCTGTCTTTGCAAAGGCGAATAGATGCCTCAACAAGGTCTCTTATCATTGAGTCAACATCCCTGCCAACATAACCTACTTCGGTAAATTTTGTGGCTTCAACTTTTATCAACGGAGCATCGACAAGTTTTGCAAGGCGTCTTGCTATTTCTGTCTTGCCTACACCTGTTGGGCCAATCATGATAATGTTTTTGGGAGTAATCTCATCCCTGAGTTCCTGCGGAAGTCTTGCACGTCTGTATCTGTTTCTGAGTGCTATGGCAACTTCACGCTTTGCCTTATCCTGACCGACTATATATCTGTCAAGCTGTTCAACGATTTCTCTCGGTGTAAGCATATTATACCTCCATTACCGTTATATTGCCGTTTGTGAACACACAGATATCAGCTGCTATCATTATCGACTTTTCGGCAATTTCACGAGCCGACAATTCAGTATTGCCCATAAGTGCTTTTGCTGCCGCCATTGCATACATGCCGCCGCTGCCTATCGCCGCAATACCGTCATCAGGGTCTATAACTTCACCTGTCCCCGAAACCACAAGCAAATCTTCGCTGTCAGCAACAATCAAAAGTGCTTCGAGCTTTCTGAGTGCCTTATCACTTCTCCAATCCTGAGCCAACGATACGGCCGCTCTTCTCAAACTTCCGCTGTACTGAGTAAGTTTTGTTTCAAAACGCTCACACAGCGAAAAAGCATCTGCTACGGAGCCTGCAAAACCGACAACAACTTTATCATTGTAAAGTCGGCGAACTTTTTTTGCAGTGCTCTTCATTATAGTTCTTTCGCCCATTGTGACCTGACCGTCACCGGCGATAGCTGTCTGACCGTTTTTCTTTACGGCAACTATGGTTGTTCCCATTAATGACATTATTAAATACCTCTAAAAACTGTTATCTTTATCAGATATTATCTTTGATTTCATCCGTTTTTGCAAGTGCACGAAAAGCAATCTGAGTATATCTTTCCTGCTTGTTTCTTGGCGGATTTTGCAATTTCGCCATAATTCCGAAATTTATATTCATCGGCTGAAAGTCGTTTCCGGCATAATTTGCTGCATAATTTCCGAGTGCGCCCAAAGCCGTCTCATTAGTAAATGCTACAGGTTCTTTTCCCAAAAGTTTTCTTCCAAGACTGATTCCCGCCACAAATCCGCTTGCTATACTTTCAATATAACCTTCAACGCCTGTGATCTGACCTGCAAAATACAAATCATTTCGCATACAGGTCGAAAAATCCGAATTGAGCTTGCCGGGCGAATTTATGTATGTATTTCTGTGCATCACGCCATATCGCACAAATTCGGCATTTTCAAGACCCGGTATCATTGAGAAAACACGCTTCTGTTCAGGGAATTTCAAATTGGTCTGGAAGCCCACAATATTATATAATATGCTGTCCTTATCATCCTGACGCAGTTGAACAACGGCAAAGGGTCTCTGCCCTGTTCTTTCATCAATGAGCCCGACAGGTTTTAGCGGCCCGAAAGCAAGCGTCATTTCACCGCGTTTTGCCATAACTTCAACAGGCATACAGCCTTCAAAGACTTTTATTGCCTCTTTTTCAAAGCCGTGAAGCTGAGCAGTCTCAGCATTGACAAGTTCACGCACGAACGCAAAATATTCATCCCGGTTCATCGGACAATTCAGATAATCGCTTCCACGCTCATATCTCGACGCCGCAAAAACCTTATTCATATCAAGTGATTCACGCGTCACAAGCGGCGCAGCGGCATCAAAGAAATGCAGACCCTCGCCGAGTTTTGCTTCGATATCGGCAAGCAGTTTGCCGTCAGTAAGCGGTCCTGTTGCTACTATGCACGGCTCATCGGGTATTTGTTCGACTTCTTCGTTGACTATCTTAATGTTCGGCTCACTTTTAAGGCGCTCAGTTACCATTTTGCTGAAGCCCTCACGATCCACTGCCAGAGCACCGCCTGCAGGTATCCGTGTCGCATCGGCACACTCCATTACAAAAGAGCCCAGCCGCCTGAGTTCTTCCTTCAAAAGGCCTGCACCGTTTTGAAGTCTGTCAGAGCGCAGTGAATTTGAACACACCAATTCACAAAGCAAATCTGATTTGTGTGCAGGTGATTTGCGGTGCGGCTTCATTTCAAAGAGTTCTACATAAATGCCGCGTTTCGCAAGCTGAAACGCGGCCTCACATCCCGACAAGCCTGCACCTATAACAAGTGCTTTTGCTTTCATTCTTCTTTTTCCTCGTTTGTTTTCTTTACAGGACGTATCACGGCTCCGCACTCTTTATCGGCACACACTGTATAGCCGCCATTCTGTCCTAATTTCTGAACCATAAGTCCACCGCACTTGGGACACTTATCCTTAACCGGCTTATCCCATGATACAAAATCACACTCGGGATATTTTTCACAGCCGTAAAAAGGCTTTCCGCGCTTTGACTTTCTCTTTATTATTTCACTGCCGCATACAGGACAAGGCACACCCACCTTTTCCACAATGGGTTTTGTATTTCTGCATTCAGGGAATTTGGGACAAGCCAAGAATCTGCCGAAGCGGCTTGTTTTATATACCATCAAAGTACCGCATTTATCGCAGGGAATATCCGATACTTCATCGGGGATAACGACACGCTCTATGCTTTCATTAGCCTTTTCGAGCAATTTTTCAAAAGGACCGTAGAATTCACCGATAACATCACGCCATTCCTGCTTGCCATCCTTTATAAGATCCAGCTTTTCTTCCATATCAGCCGTGAAAGTAACATCAACTATGGACTGGAAATTATCCTTCATAAGCTGAGTTACCACAAAACCGAGTTCTGTCGGTACGAGCAGTTTTTTCTCGCGGCGCACATAGCCGCGTTCGATTATGGTCGATATCGTGGGCGAATATGTACTCGGTCTGCCAATGCCTCGCTTTTCAAGCGTTTTGACGAGTGAAGCCTCGGTATATCTTGCAGGCGGCTGAGTAAACTTCTGTTCGCTCTCTATTTTGCTTTGTTTAAGCACATCACCTATTGCAAGTTCGGGAAGCGTTATATCTTTTTCCGCAACATCATCCCTGCCCTCTGTGTATACCTTTGTAAAACCGTCAAACAATGTTCTTGTGCCGTTAGCACGAAAAACACAGCCGTTTACATCAAAGCTGACAGTATTTGTCTCTATCTCGGCATCTGTCATCTGACTTGCGAGAAAACGCTCATATATGAGTTTGTATAGTTTATATTGATTTGCGTTGAGTGACGCTTTGACCATCTGCGGCGTAAGCGTTATATTTGCAGGTCGAATAGCTTCATGAGCGTCCTGCGCACCCGCTCTGCCCTTGTATATATTGGGTTTTGAAGGTACATACTCTTTTCCGTACTGCGATTCGATATACTCAAGCGCAGATTTCTGAGCTTCTTCAGATATTCTGACAGAGTCGGTACGGATATATGAAATAAGACCAGTAGTACCGCTACCCTGCAATTCAACACCTTCATAAAGCTGTTGTGCAACAAGCATTGTCAGCTTTGTAGTAAAACTCAGTTTTCTTGATGCTTCCTGCTGCAAGCTGCTCGTAGTAAACGGAGCCGGCGCATGTTGACTCTTTTTTGTTACTTTGAGGTCAGTAACAGTGAAGTCACGGCCATCGGCCAGTTCCAAAACACGCTTTGCATCCTTTTCGCTCTTTATGTCAATTTTTCCGTTTGCATCACCGTAATACTTGGCATCTACCGTTTTCTTCGAATTCTTTGTCTTTAAGAGAGCGGTAATTGTCCAATATTCTTCGGGAACAAATTCGTTTATTTCATCTTCACGATCACAAATTATGCGTGTAGCAACAGACTGCACACGTCCTGCCGACAAACCTTTGCGTATTTTAGCCCAAAGTATGGGACTGATTTTATAGCCAACAAGCCTGTCCAAAACACGCCTTGCCTGCTGCGCATTAACAAGGTCCATATCTATAGCTCTGGGTGCTTTAATTGACTTTTTGACCGTGTTTGATGTTATTTCATTAAATTCTACCCTGAATATCGATTTATCATCAAGTTTCAAAACTTGGGACAAATGCCACGATATTGCTTCACCTTCCATATCAGGGTCGGTTGCAAGAAATACTTTTTTGGCAGATTTTGCCTCTTTTCTTATCTTTTCAAGTACTTCGCCCCTGCCTCTGAGTGTGATGTATTTAGGTTCAAAATTTTCCTCTACATTGATTCCCAACTGACTTTTGGGAAGATCTCTAACATGGCCGTTAGACGCTACTACTTTGTATTTCGAGCCCAAAAACTTTCCTATGGTTTTTGCTTTAGCCGGTGACTCGACAATAACAAGCATATCAGACATCTTTTTTTCACCATTGCCTTTCGTTATCTAAAAAATCAAATTCGGGCATTATTTCATATATCCTGCCCGGCAACTGCTTAATTATTCCCGAAAACTCCAAATCTGTCAAGACGGAATTAAGATTGGACATATCCATACCTGTCATTACCGCCAATTCATCAAAACTTCTTTCGCTTACCTGAAGCAGTTTACAGACAAGCATTTCCGAAAGTTTCAATTCACGCACTTCATGCTTTTGCTTTTCTTTGTGCTCATTTATCTTTATCCCATACTCAGAAAGTATTTCCTCAGCACCGAATATCAGCTTTGCATAGCCGTCACGCAGCATTGCATTTGAGCCCTTGCACATTGAGTCGGTTATTCTGCCGGGCACAATGAATACATCTCTGCCCTGTTCCAAGGCTTTTCCGACAGTAATGGAAGTTCCGCTCTTTTCACGCGCCTCCGTCACCACCACGCCCAGCGACAAACCGCTTATTATCCTGTTTCTGAACGGAAAATGCCACTTTTCCACACCCGTTCCCGGCAAGAACTCCGAAATTACCGCTCCTCGCTCTATGATTTCGTGGTATAGCTTGAGATGTTTGTCCGGATAAACAACATCGACACCGCATCCCAGCACCGCAACGGTAGGATAGTCACTCTTAGTTGACAAAGCGGCTTTTGCCGCCTCTCCGTCGATTCCCAGTGCCATTCCCGATATTATGCACGCACCGTTATCGCATAATGCTGAAGATATCATTGTGGTAACGCTTTTCGCATATTCACTGCATACGCGTGAACCAATCATTGCAATGGGCAGTTTTATTTCTGATTCCAAACGCCCTTTATAATACAGCACAAACGGAGGATCATCTATGTTCTTGAGAAGTTTTGGATAGTCATCCGAAACTAAAGTGACCGCCTTTATGTTCTTGTTCGCCAAATAATTCAAGCACTTATCTATATAAGCCTCGCTGGCAGAACTTTTTATCTTATTTGCTCTTTCCATGCCGACAAGCTGTGCAATTTCAGGCATATCAACACTATTAAAAATCTCGCTTGCAGAACCGAACATATTAAGTAACTTGTTCTGCATATTATAGTCGGCTTTTACCGCAAAGTTAAGCCACAGTCTGTATTTCTCTTCTTTTGTCAATAGCTGTTACCCCAATACTTGCTGTCCATGCTTCTGTACTGGACAGCTTCTTTTATGTGTTCAGGAAGTATTTTCTCACTTGACGCAAGATCAGCAATAGTTCTTGCTACTTTCAATGTTCTAATATATGCTCTTGCACTAAGGTTATATACCACAAGCGCTTTCTGCATAAGAACAGAGCACTCCCTGTCAAGCTCACAATACTTTTTTATGTGAGCGTTACTCATCTGTGAGTTAGTGCGAATACCGTCATCTGCAAATCTGTTTTTCTGCAATTCACGCGCCGCACTCACTCTTTTTCTTATTTCAGCAGAACTTTCCCCATCGTTAGGACTTGATATTTCATCATATGCTACCTCAGTCATTTCAACATGAAGATCTATCCTGTCGAGCAGCGGACCGCTTATTTTGTTTACATATCTTGTTATCTGCGTCTGCGAGCATCTGCACTCATTTTTCCTTGAACCGTAATTTCCGCAAGGGCACGGATTCATTGCCGCAACGAGCATGAAGTCGGCAGGATATGTTGAGCGGGCATTTGCCCTGATTATAGAAACATTCCCGTCCTCCATGGGCTGTCTGAGTGC
>JAFSFN010000015.1 GCA_017435185.1 Clostridia bacterium
ATCTGCTCTGAAATATCAGCGGCAGGCATTATGTGCTCAGCATATGAGCAGTTATAGTTCTGAACAAAGACTACTCGCATATAATTGCGTACATCATTGTCGTTATTTATAAGATTTGCTATTTCATTTATATACTTGATGACGCTCTTTGCTCTGAGATAGCCGGGAGCCGCTTTTGCGCCGAAAATAAATGCTGTGGGCGTAAAGTCGGGCAAAGAACCTTCTTTTAACTTATAGTATATATCCATTACAGAGAAAGCATTAAGAAGCTGGCGCTTGTATTCATGCATACGCTTTACCTGTATGTCGAACAGGAAGGTAGGCGGTATGGAAATACCTTCATGCTCACTGATTATGGTTGAAAGTTGTTGTTTCTTGATGAATTTTATCTCGTTGAAGCGTGTTATCGTATCTTCATCTATGCAGGCCTTGAATTTTTCAAGTTCACTCAGGTCTGTCATAAATCCGTCGCCTATCTTCTCGGTTATGAGTGCAGAAAGTTCGCTGTTGCACAGACCCAACCAACGCCTCTGAGTTATGCCGTTGGTCTTGTTCTGAAATCTTTCCGGATATACCTCATACCAATCCTTAAAAAGGTCGTTCTTCAAAATATTGGTGTGTATTTCAGCAACGCCGTTTACATATGTTGATACAAATATTGCCAAACGAGCCATATGTATGCAGTTGTCAGATACTATCTGCATACGATTGATTGCTTCTTCGGATATGTTCTTGCCTCGCAGTTCACTGCAAAGTCTTTCGTTTATGCGGCACACGATTTCGCCAAGCTGGGGCACTACGCTGTTGAACAGTTCAAGCTCCCACTTTTCGAGTGCTTCTGCCATTATTGTGTGGTTCGTATATGAGAATGTCTTTCTTGCAATGTCAAACGCAGAATCAAAATCAACGCCCTCATTCATAAGAAGTCTTATAAGTTCGGGTATCGACACTGTAGGATGCGTATCATTAAGCTGTATTGCGCAATGTGCTGCAAAGAAAGAGAAATCATTGCCGCGTGCTTTTTTGTAGGAACGCATAACATCCTGAAGCGATGCGCTTGACAGGAAATACTGCTGTTTCAGTCTGAGGCGCTTGCCTGCATATGTACTGTCATTGGGATAGAGCACACGAGTGATATCTTCAACGGAGTTCTTTTCTCTGACAGCAAGCGAATATTCCTGCTCGTTAAACAGAACGAAATCAAACTCCTCAATAGGCTCGCTCTGCCAAAGTCTGAGCGTACCGATGTTCTTTGTTTTATAACCTATAATGGGCATATCATAAGGAACGGCCAAAACTTTCTGGTCAGCAAATACGACCTCGACAGTTTCATCGTCTCTTCTTCTGCTCCACGGATCACCAAAACGCTGCCAGTCGTCTGCTTTTTCGACCTGATAGCCGTCAATGAACTTCTGCTTGAAAAGACCAAACTTATAGCGCAGACCATATCCGTCAAGAGGAAGGTCATGAGTTGCCGCACTGTCAAGGAAGCAAGCTGCAAGTCTTCCGAGACCTCCGTTGCCGAGAGCTGCGTCTTCAATATCTTCCATTGCATTGAGGTCAGCGCCATGTCGTTTAAGAAGTGTCTTTACCTCATCAAGTATACCGAGGCAGTAAAGGTTGTTGAACACCATACGGCCCATGAGATATTCAGCCGAAAGATAATATGCTCTGCGCACCTTTCTGTGGAGCTGTCTGCTTCGACGCCAATCGTCCGAAATAGCATACATAACTGCATCGCTCAATGCGTTATGCAGTTGTACTGTGCTTGCCTCGTGTATTCCCACCTGATAGTCTTTTTTCAACTCATCAGCGGTTCGTTTTAAGATTTCCTTACTGTCCAAGATCATTTGACTTTCTCCTATACAATTCGTTTAATCTGAGTATTCTATCTGAAAGTGCAGGTGTTATCTGCCCCTCTTCCATGCGCCACTGCCAATTCCCGAACACCGTTGACGGTGTGTTCATTCTTGCTTCACTTCCCAATTCAAGGAAATCCTGCATGGGAATTATGACTATGTTTGCTCTGCTTGCAAACGCTTCTTCTATCATTGCAAAACAGATGTTTCTGTCATCGAGCTGACCCAAATACATTCTTGCATTTGCCTGTTCATATTCGCTTGCACTCTGCCACCAGCCAAGAACAGTGTTATTATCGTGTGTGCCGGTGTACAACACCGTATCTTCCCTGATATTGTGCGGCAAATGCGGGTTGCGTTTATCAGAGCCGAATGCAAACTGCAAAACTTTCATTCCCGAAAGTTGGAGTTTTTTAAGCAGTGCCTTGACCTGCTGTGTGACTATCCCGAGATCCTCTGCAATGATGGTGAGATCTGCCGTTTCGTTCATTACGGCTTCAAAGAGTTTTATTCCCGGACCTCTGCGCCATACTCCCTCTTTGGCTGTTTTAGCTGTTGCCGGAATGGAATAATATCTGACCATGCCTATAAAATGGTCTATCCTGACTATGTTATATCGCTTTGCAGCCGTACGCATACGCTCACGCCACCAAAGAAAACCATTGCGCTCCATATGCTTCCAGTCATAGAGCGGATTGCCCCACAGCTGACCATCCTTTGAAAAATAATCCGGCGGAACACCTGCGACATTTATCGGTCTTCCGTTTTCATCAAGCTCGAAATCTTTTGGATTTGCCCAAATATCAGCTGAATCCATCGCTACATATATGGGCATATCACCCATTATAAGTACACCGTTGTCGTTAGCATACTGTTTCAATGCCGACCATTGCTTGAAGAACATATACTGCACAAACTCTTGATATCTGAGTTCATGCTGGTCTGCTTCATAGTCGGTTTCATCCCACTCATTCCAGTGTTTATTATTAAAATGCTTTTTCCTGGCCATGAATTGCGCATAATCACGAAGCCATTTTTCGTTGGCCGCAAATGCAAGTGACTCCGTCTGCAATTCCATTGATGCTCTTGAGAACGCCTTGCGAAGCAGTGCATCACGCTCATTATAAAGTTTGTTGTAATCTACCGTTTTATTGTCATCGCAGACTGCACCGAGCAGTTCCTCATCAGTCAAAAGCCCTTCTTCATGCAAAAGGTCCAAATCAATGAAGTACGGATTGCCTGCAAAAGTAGAAAAGCCCTGATAAGGTGAATCGCCACAGCCTGTAGGAGATATAGGCAGTACCTGCCATATAGACATTCCCGAATCTTTTATAAAATCAACAAATCGGAAGGCTTCACGCCCCAGCGAACCAATTCCATACCTCGATGGCAAGGAACTGATATGCATCAATACTCCACTTTGAATCATGTTTTTCGCCTCCGTTATTCATCCGAAGTTCGATGTGTTCGGGTATAACTAATTAAAATATTTTACCACATATGCGACTTTTAGTAAACTAAATAATGCCTTCTTTTGCCCATGCTTATACCACCTTTTATTAACAAAAGATAAATTGATATCCTGTTAGCTTGACTATTGCACGTCATACAAATATTATTTTTATATAATATATGCATCTTCATGTTTGTATGCGGTATGTTATGAACATCTGCAGTATGTGCAGTGTTTGTTCATTCATATTCCCTCCCAAGTGACAAAAAGCACCCGTTTTGCAAGTAACAGGTGCTTTTTGTATTAAAATCGTGTTCAAAATTGCTTTTATCGCTTTGTCTCTGCCTGACATTTTTCAGCAACCGCCCGTCATTTCAGGCATAGGAGTTGCTTCTAATGTCATGCCGAAATATGCAGCATATTCCGTTTTGATTTCGGGTTTTACAAGTTCTTTCCATTCTTCCATCGCCGCATTATGGAGGGCAGTCTGTTTTTCTGTCAAAAGTTCTTCTTTGATTTCTTCTCTGACATTTTCATAAGGTGTTGCACCGGCTGTCACGTTTTCAAGACGGATAATTATCTGCGTACCGTTCTCAGTCTTGACCTGAGCACTTATGTCACCCTTCTTCTCAAGATTTCTTACAGCGTTAAGGAATTCTTCATAGTATTCATCGGTCATATCGTTATGAACAAGGAAACCGTCCGTTGCAAAAGGATCCATTTCCAAAACGTCATCCTGGCCGTATTCCTTTATCAATGCTTTGAAACCTTCTATGCGTTTTTCAACATCGGTTTCAGCCATAAGTGCGTCTACCTTGCCCTGAACTTCAGCCACCAATGCCTCTGCATCGTAATCGCGTATATCTTCAGACTTATCGTCAATATAGATATAGGTTACATAATAGTAGCCCTCGGGAGCATAGTAAGGCAACTTGCCTGTGCCTGCGACCATTTCCTGATATCTCTCATAATATCCGACAACATTCGCATCGTATTCCTTTTCAAATTCTGCAACTTTAGTATCATACGCCGTTTTCACCTCATCCTCGGTGACAGTTGCCTCACCGACAGTTTCCTCGAGCATTTTATTGCTCAAAAGCGAAAGTCGCATATCTTCTTTTTGGTCAGCCATGAATTCATCATAGTCTATTCCCGATTCAGCCAGGCTGTCTCTGAAAAGCGCTATCTGCGCCTCTTTTATCAGCAATGGATCAGTTACGGATGTGTCTATCTGATCTGCAAACTGGCTCAAATACATATTAAGCTGTGATTCGTAGGTTTCATCGAGCTTTGCTTTTTCTTCATTGTTTAGTTCAATGCCGAGTTTGTCCGCCGCAAACGCAGGAAGTATATTTTCAAGCTGATAGTCTATTATAGTCTGCTTGAATTCTTCGACTTCTGTCTCATTTTCGGGGTCGAGCATACCGTATGCAACATATATTTCGTAATAGTAGTTGTATACATCGTTCAACTCACCGAAAGTGACTTCATAATCGCCAACCTTTATCATGACCGAGTCAGCAGTCGGCACCTGCGAATCGTTATTATTTTCCTCGTTGCCTGAATTATCACAAGCCGTAAAACAGACAAGCATCATCATCGCCAAGAATAACGCTGTTATCTTCTTCACTTAAAATTCCTCCGAAAACAAATCATAATTTATTGTATTATAGCACAAAGAAGCTCTCTTTAGGGAGTTTGCCATATTTATATTACAATTCGTCACTTTATTGATTTCTTTTTCCGTTCATTACAGCGGCGGCCTCATATATCATTATTCCTGCCGCAACAGACGCATTGAGCGATTCGGCAAAACCGTACATCGGCAATCTGTATTTTGTGCACAAATCGGCCGTCTGTTCGGAAACACCGTTGCCTTCATTGCCTATGACTATTGCACACTTCTGCTTGATTTCGGGCAATTCCGCCTTGCCCTTTAGATGGCCGCATATCATCGTAAAATCCTGTGCATATAACTTTTTTAGTTCTTGCGCCAAATTATCTGTCTGCCATATAGACAGATGATATATAGATCCCATTGCACTTCGTATGGGTTTGGGAGCATATGGGTCAGCACAACCTTCACCAAGCAGTATACCTACTGCGCCCATGGCATCCGCTGTACGGATTATCGTTCCGAGATTGCCCGGGTCCTGCACACAGTCAAGCACGACTATAAGTCCCGACGGATAATATTGCGGAAGCTCACTTGCTTCTGTTTTTACAGTAGCGCACACCCACTGAGGAGTGTTTGTCGCGGCCAGTTTTTCCATAACAGGGCGGCTGACGGTAAACACCTGAGCACCGCATCCCTCAAGGACTGCCGCCATCAGTTCATGCCCTTCCTCGATAAACGCTTCAACTATAGCCGCACCTGACACCACAGCTTCACGCACCAGCCTCTCTCCTTCAATGAAGTGAAGCCCCGTGTGTTTTCTGCCCTTGCTGTTCATCAGTTCGCGCACACGCTTAACTCTTTCATTCTGTGTGCTTTCTATTTTCATATCTTTCCGCCTTTACAAATAAAGGCGACCGTTTGGCCGCCTTTGCGATTTAACTCTTATTTCGTTGCAGTTTCTACCAAAGCCTTGAATGCAGCCATGTCATTTACTGCCAAGTCTGCGAGAACCTTACGGTTCACATCAACACCGGCCTTTTTAAGACCGCTGATAAGACGGCTGTAGTTTGTGCCGCAAAGTCTTGCACCTGCATTGATACGAGCGATCCACAAGCTGCGATATTCACGCTTCTTGAGCTTACGTCCGACATATGCATATGCCATTGACTTCATGACCTGTTCACTTGCTGTGCGGTACTGCTTGCTCTTTGCTCCG
This sequence comes from Clostridia bacterium, assembly GCA_017435185.1. Classification (GTDB taxonomy): domain Bacteria; phylum Bacillota; class Clostridia; order Christensenellales; family CAG-138; genus RGIG3096. The sequence continues at coordinate 6,147 of JAFSFN010000015.1, forward strand.
TAGTAACCCTTTGCAAGTTTGAATATCTTGCGGCGCTTCTTCAAAGCGTTAACTGCTCTCTTAATCCTTGCCATTGTTTTTTTCCTCCCTTACTTATACGGTATGAGCTCGCGAACTTTCTTTGCTTCGCAATCGGCTATATAACCGGTCTGACGCAAGGAACGGAGTCTCTTTGTTGTCTTCTTTGTGAGGATATGGCTCTTGTATGCTTTACCTCTCTTAATTCTGCCGCTTTTAGTAAGGCTGAATCTCTTAGCTGCACCCCTGTGGGTCTTGATTTTAGGCATGGGGTCTTTCCTCCTTGTTATTAGTTTTTCGATGTCAATATCATGAACATATTGCGGCCTTCCTGCTTCGCAGGTTTATCCACCGCAGCATAGTCCTTGACCATTTCGTAGAAAGCGTCCATAACATCCAGGCCGATATCGCCATGCTTTGCCTGACGACCTCTGAAACGAATTGAAACCTTGACCTTATCTTTGTTCTGAAGGAACTTGATAGCCGCTTTTGCTTTGACTTCCATGTCACGTGTGTCTATCGTTGCCGAAAGTCTTATTTCTTTAATCTCGATGACTTTCTGATTCTTGCGCTGTTCCTTCTCGCGTTTACTCTGCTCGAAACGATATTTTCCGTAGTCCATTATTTTACAGACAGGCGGTACTGCCATCGGCGATATTTTCACCAAATCCAAACCTGCCTCGTCTGCCATTCGCATAGCAACATCTATTGTAACTATGCCCTGCTGTTCTCCGTTCTCGTCTACGAGTCTGACTTCCTTATCTCGGATTTCCTCGTTGATGAGCAATTCCTGGCTTGCTATAGTAAGACACCTCCTCATAAATTTACAGAAAAAACGGTGAGCACAAAAGTACCCACCGCACATAAAAACAAATTCATGTCCCTTTGCCATTAAAGGCAAACTACCCGACGATGCTGTGTCGCACTCAGGTGAGAAGCGGGTGCTTCTGCTTAACCTCGCTTATTGTACAGCATCACGCAAGCCTTGTCAAGGGCTTTTTATATTATGCCCATTAAGGTCAATATCGCAAGCACGATAACGCCCGGTATACCGAATATTCCCGTAGCAAGCGATGACAGCCAATTTATTTCTATAGTGAACGAGAATATTCCGCCTATGAGATTAAACAGGAACAATATCACAAAACCGACAAGCATATTTATCAACAGCTTCCAGAATATTTTCAAAGGCCATTTAAGCAGTTTGAATACTATCCAAAGCACGAGCGCACATACGATTATTATGGGCAATGAACCGAATGCTTCCATTTTTGTTCCTCCTATTTTCTGATTCTGTCTGTTATATGAGCTTTGCTCATCAATCTTAATATATAATATGAGCAAATTGTATGGAGCGGTATCATTACCACCTGATTTATGGCGCGCACTATCATTATATCCCAAGGATATCCGTACAGTTTGACCATGAGTATACTGTTGCACACTACGCTCCCCAGTATCTGACCCGCAGCCACAGCAAGCAATATTCTTAAAAACGATGGGTTCTGCTTTTTCATAAAAAACAGTCCGGGTATAAGTCCAAACAGCACACCCACAAGTGTGAACCAGGGTTCATATGCACCCTTGGGAAAAATAACAGCCTGGAGAAGGTCCGTAAGGCCGCCCACCATTCCGCCGTACACCGGTCCGTAAAGTATGCCCGAAATTATAACAGGCAGCACTCCGAAACCGATTTTTACCGAATAACCACCAAGCACTATAGCCGGTATGCTGAGCATGCCGCCAAGCACTACACCGAGCGCAATCAACATTGCGCAGACAACGAGCTTCTTTGTTTGTTCCATAAAACAAAACCTCCCTTTACATAGTTTCACTACATAGAGGAAGAAGCTGTTTCCTTTATGCAGCAGCGGGATTCGAGCATTGCACCGCAAACATGTGTTTTTCGTTCGTCAGACAACTCCCCGTTCCAACGACACTGATCCGAAAGCAAACGGAAACGCACAACGCCCTACTCTGCATTTTCTTTTTCACTGGTATAATACATCAAATAACCGTTGCAGTCCATATATTTTTCCAATTCGCAACTTTGTTGTCCGTCGCAATATTGCTTTTTATATAATAATGAAAGAGATATTGTAAAATTGGAATCAAACACTTTTCATATCACAATATATTTGGTATAATCTTGGTAATATTGTTCATAAATGCCATTTCACAAGGGGGTTTTTAGATAATGAAATGCCAAGTTTGCGGCACTTTTAACGAAGACTATTTGGAATATTGCGAAAATTGCGCAGCTTTTCTCGTTCCCGAACCGGAAGCAGAAGCAGAACCCGAAATCGTTGAAGAACCCGCTCGCACAGCCGAAGAAATCTACGAATCACGCAAAGGTTGGAGCTTTGTTGCGTCACCCGCATGGCCCAAGCCCGAATTTGATGCAAACACAGTCTCGGAAGATGATATCCCCGCAGATTTCGTCTCCGCATCTGCCACATCACTCCCCGACCTCACATCTGTTGAAGCGTCTTCTTCCGTTTCACAAATGGCTGAAAAAGTCGCCGCATTAAAAGAAAACGCCGAAAAGCAGGCAACCAAGGCAGTATCAAACGATACCGTTCGTGTTTCCAAGGTAACATCGCCTTCAGCACAGGACACCGACAAGAACGAAGAAGTCAACAAACCTCGTCCCCTTTCGGCTGTAAGGCGTCCTCTTGCCGTAAAGAAGCCCGAGCCTGTTCATCCCGTAGAAGAAAAGGTTACCGAAGATACCATAATAAGAACTAAGAAAGTCGAAGCACCAAAGGCTGAAGAAAAGCCCGTCAAGCATGAAAAGGTCGCTGAGCCCATAAAAAAAGAAGATGTTCAGCCCAAGACCAAGTCACAAAAGGTGCAACCTGTAAAGGAAGAAGTTCAACCCATTGAGGAAGCACCCAATAAAGCTCAGCCTGTAAAAGAAGAAAAAACTCATTCAAAAAAAGAAAGGCCCGAGACGGTTGAAGTTGCCGATGACGGTTTTGCTCCCGATGAGTACGATGACAACTACGACGAATATTACGACGAAGACGACCGCAAGACTTTCTCTTTCGGAGAGTTCTTCTCTCGCCTCTTCAAGCGTTCTTCCGCAAAAGATGATGACTATGATGACGAAGACGAAGAATATGAAGACGAAGAAGACAACGAGCGTCCTATCAGAAAATACAGAAAAACAATAATCGTTTCCGCAATCAGCGCACTAGTAGTCTTAGCTGTCATTTTCCTCGCAATAACAATCGGAAATAACTATGACGGCAACTGGGGAAGATTCTTCAGTTATACATTTGGCGGCTATCCCTTGAGAAAACCTGCAACAATTGAAACTGCAACTCTCAACGATGAGCCTGCTCGCATAATCACGGTCTACACCAAGAAGGGTCATAAGGTCCGTTTCATGGATGAAGTCTACGAAGTAACCGGCGACCTTATCCAGTTCCGTGTTGCAGATCAGCTCTGGGTGCCGAGCGAGCCTGTTGATGCACCCACTGTCGAGATTACTCCCGACCTAACAATAATAGCTCCCGACGGCACTGAAACTCCTGTAGAATTTGCAAACAAGATAGTTCTCCAGCTTCCCACTTTGGAGCTTAATGTCACAACACCGTCCGTTACAGAAATACCGACTTCTTCCACATTCATTGATTTTGTCGGTTCAATAACAGACCTTACCGCTTCCGTATTCATTAACGACATGCAGGTACAAGTCGATCAGAACGGCAGTTTCTCAGCAAGATATTCAGATCTTGTATCGGGAACAAACACACTTAATGTTGAAGCTCGAAAGAACGGTTATCAGATAGCCCGCAAAACATTCACTGTAATCTGCGGCGCAACCGAAGGAGCAACCTCCACTCCCGCTCCCGGCACCGTTGCCCTCTCATTCGCGCAGGGTGAAGGCAAATTCCGCACCACCACCGATTCCATCACCATCACAGGAAACATGGAACGTGATGCCGTTATAGCGGTTTCAGGTGCAACGCTTGTAAACGAAATAGTTCAGGATGCAGCCGCAGGAACATTCTCGTTCCAGGTCTACACACCCGACATAAAGATGTATTCGGTAAATGTTACAGCCGCAAAGAACGGCGTTGCATTCACAAAGACAATTTATCTTGAGCGTGCACCCGAAGATAAAGACGCATATATGGATGAAACCGTTGCTCTCGATTATAACGCATTGAAGAGCAACCCCTCCCATGATGCCAAGTATGTTGTTCGTGCAGCAGTTTCGGAAGTCGTTCAATCAGACCCCTATTTCAAACTGCGTATTAAGACAGACAACGGCGATTTGATAGTTTGCTATTACAACAATCTCTTTAAGGAATCGGAGTTCTCCGAAAACGCTGAATTCAAGTTCTACGGTGCGCCCCACGGAACCGATTCTTCAACAGGTCTGCCGATGCTTCACGCATGGTACATCAAAAAATACAGCAACGAATAATCTTCTTGGGCGAGCTGAACACGGTTCGCCCTATTCTTTAGGGTGTTTTATATGAAAGTTTGGGCAACACTGAAAAAAGACAATAAAATAAGCCGAGAAACCACAATAGATATGGGGTATCTTCTCAAATCGCAGGGCCTCGACTATAAGCTCATGCTCCATGAGGTTTGCAGTGAGCTTGATTTGTCACAGCCTGTTGTTCTAAAGAAGCATTTGAATGAGATAGCCGGCTTTTCTCGAGTCACATTCAAGCCGGATGACTTCATGGAACCCGTAGATTTCGACAAGCTGGATATTGAGCTTTTCTACGACAAGAAAAAAGAATAATCACCATAATAAACATAGGCACACTTTCTTATGAAGTGTGCCTATGTTTATTATTCTTTGAATAAAGATATGACTATTTACTGTTTTGCTATTCTCTTGAAATTACCCATTGTCTCGCTCACATCACCTATATAAGCGAATGTGCCCGGATACTTAGCTATTATCTTTTGGAGCTCGATTATCTGATGCTTGATTATGACACATATCATAACTTCCGTATCCTTGCCTGTATACATTCCCGTAGCAGGCATTACAGTCACGCCATGATGTATCTTCTCTATTATCTCTTTTGATATTTCCTCATACTTATCAGTAATTATCTCGAA
>JAFSFN010000099.1 GCA_017435185.1 Clostridia bacterium
GTTGCATTCGAAAACAGCGATAAGGCTCCCGAAGAGAGAGAGCGTGGTATTACCATTTCTACCGCTCACGTTGAGTATGAGACCAACAATCGTCACTCTGCTCACGTTGACTGCCCCGGCCATGCTGACTCTGTAAAGAACATGATCACAGGCGCAGCACAGATGGACGGCGCAATTCTCGTAGTATCAGCAGCAGACGGTCCGATGCCCCAGACAAGAGAGCACATCTTGTTGGCAAGACAGGTTGGCGTTCCTTATATCGTAGTATTCATGAACAAGACAGACCAAGTTGACGACGAAGAGCTCCTCGAGTTGGTTGAAATGGAAATCAGAGATCTTTTGAGCTCCTACGATTTCCCGGGCGACGATATCCCGATCGTAAAGGGCAGCGCATTGAAGGCATTGGAAGCAATCCAGGCCGGCAAGACAGCAAAGGAAGATCCGAACTGCCAGTGCATCTTCGAACTCATGGCAGCAGTAGACAGCTACATACCCACACCGGAAAGAGCAGCAGACATGCCGTTCTTGATGCCTGTTGAAGACGTATTCTCCATCACAGGTCGTGGTACAGTTGCAACAGGCCGTGTAGAGCGTGGTACAGTTAAGGTTCAGGATACAGTAGATATCGTTGGTATCAAGGAAACACGCAGCACCGTCGTAACAGGCGTTGAAATGTTCAGAAAGCTGCTTGACCAGGCAATGGCAGGCGATAACATCGGTGCATTGCTCCGTGGTATCCAGCGTACAGACATCGAGCGCGGTCAGGTTTTGGCAAAGCCCGGTTCCATCAATCCTCATACACACTTCAACAGCGAAGTATACGTATTGACAAAGGAAGAAGGCGGCAGACATACACCGTTCTTCCCCGGTTACCGTCCTCAGTTCTACTTCAGAACAACTGACGTAACAGGCGTTATCACACTTCCCGAAGGCGTAGAAATGGTTATGCCCGGCGATAACATCAGAATGGAAATCGAGCTCATCACTCCTATCGCTATCGAAGAAGGTTTGCACTTCGCTATCCGTGAAGGCGGCAGAACAGTTGGCGCAGGCGTTGTTGCAAGCATTATCGAATAATCTTCATTAAAAATCAAAGGCAACTGCTGAATGCAGTTGCCTTTTTTTGGTCGTTTTTGTTGCTTTTCAAAAAGCAAATTGGTTTATAATCTAAGTTTCATTACATAATCACAACGGCTTCTTAAACATACCCTTTCTCGGGAAGCCCTTGGGTGTAGGAGCTTCTTTCCTGACGACCACAGCACAGCGGTCACCCCAAGGCACATCAAAATTTACCACTTGCGCACTTGCTTTCAGAGCTTTGAGTGCATCTGTCGCCTGTTCAAGTTCTTCATTCGCTTTGGGGCCTTTAAGCATCACGGACACACCGCCCACTTTCAAGTATGGTACAGAAACCTCTGTAAGTGCATTTATACTTGCTACAGCTCTCGAAAGCGTAACATCAAACTTCTCACGATATTTGAGGTCATTTGCAGCGTCTTCGCCTCTTGCATGTATACAAACAAGGGGTATCTGCAATTCATTCTTAACAGCATTGAGAAAGTTTACACGCTTATTAAGCGAATCGAGCAAAACCATCTCTATATCCGGACGTATAATAGCAAGCGGTATTCCGGGAAATCCTGCTCCTGTTCCTATATCTATACATCTTGAACCTTTGGGAATGAGCTTAGAAGGCAGTATACTGTCCAGAAAATGCTTTTCAATAACAGACTCTGCTTCGGTTATAGCAGTAAGATTTAATCTTGTATTCCAGTCGGTGAGCAATTCAAAATAACGTTCAAACTTTTTTGCTGCTTCATCCGAAATATTATTTGCTTTTGACTGTATAAGCGCCTTAAACTCCATGCTGAGCCTCGTTTCTTTTCAAGTGTATGAGCAAAACCGCTATATCGGCAGGAGAAACGCCGCTTATGCGTGATGCTTGTCCTATATTGAGCGGTCGTATGGCCGCAAGTTTCTGTCTTGCTTCTATTCTCAATCCATCCATTGCAGCATAATCAATATCCTGCGGCAACAGCTGATTTTCAGTGCGTTTGAATCGCTCTACCTGTTCTTTCTGCTTTGCGATATAACCGTCATAACGTGCAGATATCTCCACCTGAGTTATTGCCTCCTCATCATTCACGGTGAGCGTATCATAGAGAGCGGCGAGTTCAGTATAAGATATTGTTCTGCGTTTGAGTATGTCAAAAAGTTTTACTCCGCCTGATTTCGGCACAGTTTCACCCTTGAGCGTTAAAAGTGCGGCGAGCTTCTCGTCACACGGTACCGATTTATCAAGCGCTTTTGTTATAATCGCGATATTCTCTTTCTTTTTCATGAGCCGAGCATATCGCTCCTCACTCACAAGCCCTGTACGATATGCAAGCTCAGTGAGACGCATATCCGCATTATCCTGCCTCAAAAGAAGTCTGTATTCGGCTCGGGACGTCATCATTCTGTATGGCTCATTTGTACCCTTGGTCGCAAGATCATCGGCAAGTACACCTATATAACCGTCTGCTCTTGAAAGAATAAGCGGGGCTTCGTTTCTCAAATAGAGCGAACAGTTTATTCCTGCATAAAGGCCTTGTGCCGCCGCTTCTTCATAGCCGGAACTGCCGTTTATCTGACCTGCAAAAAACAGACCTTCTATATGCTTGCTCTCAAAAGATGGTTTCAAGAACAACGGATCAATGCAATCATATTCTATAGCATAACCGGGACGCATCATAACGCAGTTTTCCATGCCGGGAAGGGTATGGAGCATATCTGTTTGAACATCGGCGGGCAGACTCGTAGACAAACCCTGTACATACATTTCGTTTGTGGTTAAACCTTCAGGTTCAATGAAAAGCTGATGTCTTTCCTTATCGGCAAAACGGCGCAGTTTATCTTCTATAGACGGACAATAGCGTGTGCCGGTACCTGTTATAAGGCCGCTGTACATTGCCGAACGCTCTATATTATCAAGTATTATTTTGTGGGTATTGCTGTTTGTATATGTTAGATAACACAGCGATTGTTTTCTTGTGCTTCGCTCCGACATAAACGAAAATTTATGCTGGGGCTCATCGCCATACTGTGGCTCCATTTTTGAAAAATCAATAGTCCGACCGCTTACTCTGGGCGGTGTTCCCGTTTTGAAGCGACGAAGCGGAAATCCCAGCTCCGTAAGAGACGAAGAAAGTCCATTTGCACGAAGCAGACCTGAAGGGCCGCTCTCACGCACAAAATCACCTATCAAAATGTTGCTTTTGAGATATACGCCAGTTGCAACAATTACCGCTCGACAGTGATATTGTGCACCCTCAGCAGTAATTATGCCATTTACTTTTCCGTTTTTGGTAAGTATATGCTCACATTCACCCTGCACAAGGCAAAGATTTTCCTGATTTTCAAGCGCAGTCTTCATGCGTTCATGGTATCGACGCTTATCTATTTGTGCTCGAAGTGAATGAACCGCTTCACCCTTGCCGGTGTTAAGCATTCGTATCTGTATATAGGTTTCATCAGCCGCAATGCCCATCTCGCCGCCCATTGCATCAAGTTCACATACAAGATGACCCTTTGAGGTGCCGCCTATAGCCGGATTACAAGCCATAAGTGCCACTGCATCAAGGTCAAGCGTTAAACACAGCGTTTTCAATCTTGTACGAGCACATGCAAGCGCAGCTTCGCAGCCTGCGTGGCCGGCACCCAGAACTACGACATCATATTCACCTGCAAAAAAAGTTCTCATTCTGTTATTTTACCAAACCACACGCCTTGTTACAAGACAAAAGCCGCATTGCCGCTTTTATGACTTTATTGGAACAAAACCACTTATTTTGCCGTATTCCACAATTGAACAAATATATGTTTTATAATAATCGCAGAGGTGATAAAGTATGTCTGCATTTGAACTGTTAGAGCTGTTCGAGCCCGAAAAAAGGCTTGAAAACATTGATGTATCGCTGATAATCCCAAATCCCGATCAGCCCAGAGCAACATTTGACGATGAAAGCATAGCGGAGCTTGCCACATCAATAAAAGAAGTAGGTCTTATACAGCCTCTGACTGTACGATACACTCGTTTGGGCAAGTATGAACTCATTGCAGGCGAACGAAGATTGCGCGCAATAAAAAAACTCGGCATTAAAGAAGTCGAATGTATTGTGCTTTCAAACATAGAAAATGAACAATCCGCAACTATGGCGCTTGTTGAAAATCTGCAAAGAGAAAATCTGCATTTTTTAGAAGAAGCGCAATGCTACGAAAAACTGCTCAAAACCTACTGCATGACACAGGATGAGCTTGCAAAAAAGATAGGTAAGAGCCAGTCGTCAATAGCCAACAAACTGCGTCTCCTTCGAATGTCGGATGATATAAAGGCTGCTATGACCGATGCAGGCCTTTCAGAGCGCCACGCAAGAGCTCTTTTGAGGCTTAATTCAGATGCAAACCGCCTTGCGGTAATAAAGAAGATAAATGAGAAAAATCTGTCCGTAAAAGAAACCGAGAGGCTTGTTGACAAAACGCTGAACACACTTTTTTCTAAGGATACCGCTCAAAACAAGCCCAAACCGCTTTTTATACGACTCATAAAAGACTATCGGCTTTTTACCAACACTATAAATACTGCCATATGTCAACTTCGTGAGTCAGGTATGAAAGTAGAAGTTGAGCAAACAGACCGAATGAACGGCGTTGATATTTCTATTAGGGTAACTCGAAATTAACTGTGCTAAAAAAGACCGTAAGGTCTTTTTGGGGCTCAATCTCTCCCGAGCCCCTTCTTTTTTTGTTTTAATTTATGTAGCGATTGTGTATTTTTTGCCAATAAATACGCTTTACGCTTTTATTTTTTTGTTTGGTGTTATACTATTTATATGAGGTGATAAAATGTTTGATTTTATTTTTGATTACATAGACCCTTATACACTCAATCAACTGTTATATTTTGCGGCAATAGCACTTATGTTTGTAGGTATTGCGGCATCATCAAGTGTTCAGCGCACATTTGAAAAGTACGCAAAAACGCCGTCTATGTATGGAACACCCGCATATGTTGCGGCAAATGAACTTTTGAGAAAGAGCGGAAGCAGTGTTCAAGTTACGGCAGTAGACGGTGCACTTACCGACCATTTCAATCCCAAAACAAACACTGTTGGCCTTTCAAAAGCTGTATATTCTAACAGTTCAGTGGCAGCATTGGCTGTTGCAGCACATGAAATAGGTCATGTTATGCAATATGAAGAGGGCTACGGTCCCATAAAAATACGAAATACAATATTGCCTGTTGCACAGCTCGGCTCAAATATTGCACCCATACTTGTTATAGTAGGCCTTATTCTCGGATTTACCGATTTGGCAATTGTCGGCGCATATCTTTACGGCGCAATGTTCCTTTTCCAGGTAATTACACTGCCTGTTGAATTTAACGCATCACGACGCGGCATTGAAATGCTTTCAAGCAATGGATATATCACAGCGGCAGAAGAGCCTACTGCAAAAAAAGTGCTTAAAGCTGCGGCCATGACATATGTTGTAGCAGCACTTGCGTCCTTGGTAACATTCATGCGATTGCTTTTGATTTCAAACAATCGTCGCAGATAAAAACACGACTAAAAAACTCGCTGCAAGGAAATTGCAGCGAGTTTTTATTATTATATTTCTGTTGTTTTCTGTCGCTTTTCAAAAGTAACCGGAATCAAAAGGGCAGCGCCCCTTATTATTTTCCAACACAAAAGCGGCTGAATATCCTGTCTATCACTTCTGCATCTATTTCTTTTCCTGTTATACTGCCAATGTGAGAAAGTGCGCTTCTTATGTCTGTCGCCAAACATTCGGCATCTAAAATGTCAAACGCATCAACTGCATTTTTCAAGGCTTTTTTAGCCATCAAAAGTGCTTCAATATGCCTTATATTGGTTATAACAGGGCTTTCATTTTCGGGCTCTATGCGTTTTGTTATTTCTGTTTTTATTCGCTCTATGCCGTCACCGCTTTTTGAGCTGACCGAAAACGCATTAATGCCGAAACTTTCTTTTATCTCTTCCGTTGTTATAATTCTCTCTATATCATTCTTGCATATTACTGCAATGCATTCGTGACTGTCAGAATAGTCAAAAAGTCGTTTTTCCGCTTCTGTGAGCGGTTTTGAACCGTCTATTGCTATAAGAATCAGATCAGCGTTTTCGGCGGCTTTTCTGGCAAGTGAAACGCCTATTTTTTCAACCTCATCATCTGTTTCACGCAGACCCGCCGTGTCTATCAGCCTGACAGGCATACCGCCTATAGATACAGCTTCCGTTATAGTATCCCTTGTTGTACCGGGAATAGATGTTACTATAGCTCGTTCTGTTCCCAAAAGCGCATTTAACAATGACGATTTTCCTGCATTCGGTACACCTAAAATGGCTATTTTTGCCCCTTCTCTAAGTACTTTTGCAGAAAGACCTTCTTTTATCAATACTTCGGTTTTGGCATAAGCGCCTTTCAAAAGTGAAGGAAGCATTGAAAAAACATCTTCCTCAAGTTCTTCAGGATAATCTATCGCAGCATCAATGCCTGAAAGTGCGTCAAGAAGTTCGCTTTCGATCTCCTGTATGCGCTCGCTTAACTTGCCTTGAAGTTGTTCGAGCGCAGACTTTGCACCTCTTCTTGATGAAGCATTGACTATATCCATGACCGCTTCAGCCTGTGTCAAGTCCATCTTGCCGTTCAAAAAAGCACGTTCGGTAAATTCGCCGCCCCTTGCACAGCGACAGCCTATAAGCGAGAGGACTTCCATTACACGGCTGACAGTTGCCTGACCGCCATGTACACTTATTTCAGCCATTTCTTCGCCGGTATAGCTTTTTGGTGCATCAAAGCAGACAGCTATTACTTCATCAATAGTTTCACCGTTATAAACAATGTGCCCAAATGAAGCATATCTGTGTTGTACTTTTCCCGTAAATATGCGAGAAAGAGCAGCCTTACATTCAGGGCCGCTCATTCTTATTACCGCTATTGCACCGCCAACAGGTGTAGCAAGCGCATAAATCAAGTCGTTATTTTGCATTTTCCTTGGGTGCCACTATAACTCGACGATCGTTGCCTTCGCCTTCGCTGTATGTGGTAACATAGGGATTATTCTGGAGAGTTGAGTGGAAAACTCTTCTCTCATAAGGATTCATGGGTTCCATTTCACGAGATTTGCCCGTTGCTTTTACCTGAGCGGCAACCTTACGCGCAAGTCTTGCAAGAGTATCTTCACGCTTGTCTCTGTAACCTTCTGTATCAAGAGTTACTCGTGTATATTCTTCATCTTTCTGTGCATGATTGACAGTAAGTGATGTGAGATACTGGAGAGCATCAAGAGTCTCTCCTCTGTGACCTATTAAAAGTCTGCCCATTGATTCGCTGTCTATTCTGAGGCGCATACCGTTTTCAACATTTGTCGCTACCAAAACATCAGCTTCTATGCCCATTCTTTCAAGCACACCTTTAACAAAGTCTGCGGCAATATTACCTTCAGCCGCTTCAAGAGAATAATCATATTCTTTTTTTGGCTCACGAGGAGTTTTTTCTTCGCGTCTCTGTCTGTTGCTGTTTTTCTGTCTGTCGTTCTTCTGTCTGTCGTTTCTGCGATTTTCTTTCTTTTCGGATGCAGAAGACTGTTCTTTGAGCATATAATCGGGGAGAACTATCTGCTCCTTTTCACGCTCTGTAAGTCTTACCTTTGCGGGTTTTGCTCCAAGACCGAGAATACCTTTTGTTTCTTGCTGTATTATTTCTACTTCTACTTCGTCTATTGATATTCCGAGCTCTATAAGACCGTTAAATATGGCTTCGTCAACGGATTTACCCGTTGCTTCTATCATTTTCATTAATTTTTTGCCTCCTTGACCACTGTTCCGGTACGAGGGAACAATTTATTAAGTATAAGATTGCTTATTATCATACAAATACTGCTTATTGTCCAATAGATAGCGAAAGCTGCATTATAACTCAAGCAGAATATGAAAGACATAATTGGGAATATATACATCATTGCCTTGCCGTTCTGCTTGCCGTTGGCATTTTGCGGCTGACTCTTTGTTGAAATTACAGCCGAAAGAAGGTTTGTACCGCCTGCGAGCAAGGGCAGAATGAACCAACCGTTATTGTATCCTGCATACACATCCACAAACGGCTGCATAGCTGCATTGTAACTTGCCTGAGCAGCTTCTGTCGTAAGAAAACCGTAAACACCGTTTACATTTTCAGCAATACCCATTGAAACGAGCTTTTCCCAAACCGCAGTATTATCCTTCATGAAAAGAAGTTTATCCAATGTGGGTTTGAGTGATTCGTTCAAAAATGCACTTGCATTTGCTATAACGGGTGACAAACCGTTATCAGGTTCCCAAATGTTGTTTATCCAAAGGAATTTGAATGACTTGAAAAGTTCCATTGAATTTTCGTCCGTCAAAAGCCTTATGGTCATTTCATAGCCCCAAAATCTGAAAGCGGCTATGAAACAGAAAAAGAGAGGCATGGTTATAAGCATGGGAAGGCAACTGCCCCACATGCTGACACCGGCTTTTTTCATGAGTTTTGCCTGCTCTGCCTGCGCTTTTTGAGGATTTTCTTTGTATTTTTTCTGAATTTTGTCGATTTCAGGCTGTATAGCCGCCAACGCTGCACCTGATTTGCGAGTTTTTATATCGGAAAAAACCGTCAATAATTTCAATACTACAGTGCATATCAAAATAGTAAGAAAAACATTTCCCACATTTGCATACACCCATCTCATGGCTTCTAAAAACCACGTGGTTAAGAAGAAATCTCCCTGCACTTTACTTATCTCTCTCTTTATTCTTTTTTTCTTTTACGGGCGGAACAGGATCATAACCGCCCTTTGAAAAAGGATTACACCTTAAAATTCTTAACAGAGCAAGCCAAAATCCCTTGAATGCTCCGTGTTTTTCTATGGCTTCCAATGCATATGCCGAACAAGTGGGATTATATCTGCAACATGGCGGATGCATAGACGATATATAGTTTCTGTAACCCTCTATTATCCATATAAGAAAACGCTTTATCATTTCAAAAGTGATGCTTTTTGCAAAAGCCTTTCTATGGATCTCTCAATTTCGGTAAACTTTGCTGTTTTTACAGGCTCTCTTGCTATTATTATGATGTTTGTTTTTTCCTTTATTAAAGGCAGGAAAGGTGAGAACGCTTCTCTGAGCCTGCGTTTTATCCTGTTACGAACCACACTGTTTCCTATTTTTTTGCTTACGCTGAATCCTACATGAACACCGTCTGTTTTGCTTTTTGCATTAATAAGCACGAGAAGGTGTGAGCCCTGCGATTTTCCCACACGATACACACGCCTGAATTCTTTGTTGCGTTTTAACGAATAACGTCGTTTCAACGAAAACCTCCACCTTATTTAGCAAACGAGGCTGCTCCGAAATTCTTTTTACACAAATGTGCCGTTGCAAACAGAATTTCGTAACAGCCTCAAAGCAAAAGACTTGTTATTCGACTTGTTATGCCGACAGCCTCTTTCTGCCCTTCAACCTTCTTCTTGCCAATACATTGCGACCGTTGGCAGTCTTCATGCGTTTACGGAAACCGTGAACCTTTTTACGCTGTCTTTTTTTCGGCTGGTATGTTTGAAGCATGACAAATAACACCTCTTTCCTTTTTCGTTTATTAAAAGCATCGCTACATGATAAACATGCTTACCGATACTATATCAGCATCAGTTGTAGATTATATCCGAAAACACCTGTATATGTCAAGAAATATTAAGAAAATAAAGGCATTTTCAGCTTCAACACTATATATTGTATTTTAACTTTTTGCTTTCCACAATTATAAAATTTTTGTATATTTTAAGCTCATTTAATCTATTGTTTTCTATTTGTTCATTTGTTATGATTGTGATGTTTCACTTTTGGAGAAAGGTATTTTTTATATGCATTCAGCAGATACTATTTGGAATATTGCAAAATCTTCACTTAAAGAGAAAATGACTCAAATCAGCTATGACATGTGGATAGCCGATATAATTCCCGTGTCTTCAAACAACGGTGAACTCTTGCTTTATGTAAAAACAGAGATAATAAAAAACACTCTTAACACACTTTATAAATCCACCGTTGAAGAAGAAGTTTCAAAAGCCGCTAATTCTCCTATGACTATTGTTTTTACAAACAAACTTGAAAACGATACTGATGAAAAAAAAGATATTTCTAAAGATTCTCCTATAAGTCAATCTTTGAATCCTAACTATACATTTGATAAATTTGTTATAGGAAACTCTAACAGTTTTGCTCATGCTGCCGCAAAAGCAGTTGCTGAAAATCCTGCTTCTTCCTATAATCCTCTTTTTATATATGGCGGAGTCGGTTTGGGCAAAACTCATCTTATGCAGGCAATAGGTCACCACAGACTTTCAACAAACAGCACTGCAAATGTTATATATGTAACCAGTGAAACATTCACTAACGAAGTTATAGATGCTATAAGAAATGACAAACGTACTCCTTTCAGAAACAAGTACAGAAACGCCGATGTATTAATGGTAGACGATGTTCAATTCATAGCAGGCAGAGCAAGTACACAAGAAGAATTCTTTAATACATTTAACGCACTTCATGCATCAGGAAAACAGATAATATTAACTTCAGACAAACCACCTAAAGATCTTAATACTCTTGAAGAAAGACTGCGTTCACGCTTTGAATGGGGTCTTATTGCAGACATACAACAACCTGATATAGAAACAAGAATAGCTATTCTTAAAAAGAAAGCACTTTTTGAAAACATAAAGATAGACGATGATGTTCTCTCATTTATAGCTGAAAGAGTAGATTCAAATATTCGTCAGCTTGAAGGTGCATTAAATAATGTAATTGCATATTCACAGCTTACAAAAAGGCCAATTGACATAAGACTTGCAGATACTGCATTGAAGAATATTATTCCTGACTATAAACACAGTGTTATAACAATGGAACTTATAGAGCAGGTAGTTGCCGATTATTATTCAATTGAAGTAGAAAGTCTTGCTTCTCAAAGAAGAACCATGGATATTACATTTCCTCGCCAAATAGCAATGTATCTTTGCAAAAAGCTGACAGAAAACTCATATAAAACTATAGGAAAACACTTTGGAGGAAGAGATCATTCCACAGTTGTGAGTGCTTATAATAAAATAGAATCAGATATGAAGAAAAATGCTCAGCTTTGTGTTACAATAGAAGACATAGAAAAAAGACTTAAAAAATAATTGTCCACATTAGAGATGTGGATTACACATTTATAAAATGTGAATGATGTTGAAAGTATGGAATATGTGGATAATAAATACCTTTTTATTTTTGTTTTCCACATGTTTTACAACAGCATTTTTATAAGTATATATTGATTTTAATAAGGTTTTCCACACTTTCCTACATACTGCTTATACTTCTGCTGTAATAATAAATATATAATCATATATAACAAACGGAGGTTAATATGCGTTTTACTGTTGATACACAAGAATTTAATGCCGGTATTTCAACTGTTATAAAAGCTCTTTCATCAAAAACATCAATGGCTATACTTGAGGGAATATATATTGAAGCAAGAGAAAACGATGTTTTGTTAAAATGTACAGATCTCTCTCTTCAAATAGAAACAGTTATAGGTGCAACTGTTGAAGAAGAAGGTAAAATAGTCCTCCCCGGCAGAATATTGTCCGAAATGATAAGAAAAATGCCAAATGAGCTTACTTCTGTAAATGTTGAAAATAAGACAGCTTATATAGAAAGTGGAAGAGCTAAAACAGCCATTAAAGGAGAGAGCAGCGAAGATTATCATGATATGGCTAAAATTAAAAATTCCATATCTTTCAAAATAAGTCATAATAAGCTCAAAAATATGATAAAGCAATGTATATTTGCAACTGCTCAGGATGATACAAAGCCTATACTTACAGGTGTTCTTTTGGAAGCAGAAGGCAATTCTGTAACGATGGTAGCACTTGACGGATATCGTCTTGCTATGAGAAAAGAATATGTTTCACAAGAAGTTGAAGCTGAAAAGATAGTTATTCCTTATAAATCGCTTCTTGAAATAGGAAGAACCGTTACAGACGGCGATGAAGAATTGACTGTTAATGTTTCTAAAACAAGCATTAACATAGATATGGGATATACAACAATAACATCAAGACTTCTTGACGGTGATTTTATAAAATACAGAAATATACTTCCTGAAAACCATCTTACAAGAGTAAGAATAAGCAGAGAAGAACTTGCGCAGAGTATAGAACGTGTTTCTATAATATCAAGAGAAGAAAAGACTAATCTTATAAGCCTTAATTTTGAAAATGACAAACTCTTAATAACGGCAAACAGTGAAATAGGAAAGAGTAACGAAGAAATAGACGCTGATATTATAGGCAATGATATAAAAATTGCTTTTAATTCAAAATATATGACAGATGTATTGAAGACTCTTGACGATGACGAAATATACCTTGAGATGAATAATAATATAAGTCCTTGTATAATAAGGCCTCTTGATGGTGAAAAGTTCTATTATCTAGTTCTTCCTGTGCGTCATTTTTCTGAATAATTAATTTATATAACTTTTATTATAAAAAGCTCTCCTTTAAGGTAGAGCTTTTTTCTTCTCATTATAATAATACAAGTTGTAAAAATGCCTTAATTATGGTAGAATTATAGCATGCAGATAGAACGTTTGAAACTGAATAATTTCCGCAATTACGAATCGCTCGATGTAAAGTTCAGCAATGGCTTTAATGTTATAGTAGGAGATAATGCACAGGGTA
>JAFSFN010000100.1 GCA_017435185.1 Clostridia bacterium
ATTTTTCTACTGCTTCTGCACTGCTTTGTACCTCAACGGTTCTGTTGGTTTTTCTGCGGCTGCTTATGCTGTCTGAAATTGAATTGGTAATTTTTGAAATAAGTGATATAACAAGTATAATACCTAAAACTGTAACTGCAAGGATAATATATTTTCTGTAGTTATTTTTTTGGCGGTTGTTTCTTTGGGAAGAAGACGATCTTGTACTGCGTCTGCTTACCGTGGCTGAAGAAGTGCCGCTTTTTTTGTCTGCAGAAGTTTTTTCTGCAGTATCTATAGAGGTTTTAACTTTGCCTCCTAAAATTTCTGCTCTCGAAATCTTAACAGTTTTTTCAAGGTCATTTTCTTTATCTTCGGTTGCAACTGCGGTTTCGGTTTCTTTGTTTTCTTCAAGTTTTATTCCCAGATCTTTTAATATTGCGGCTTTTTCTTTTTCATCCGTTTCCCAAATACCGTTACTGTTTTTTTTGAGAATATCGCCTTCCTTAACATTTTTCGGAAGCTCACTTTTAGGAATCTGAATAAAAGTGCCGAAATCATCCTCGCATATTGCGAAATTATTTTCAAATCTGTCTATGACCATGAAAAATCACTCCTTTTGCGTATTTTACCTTATTTTGTTTGACGAATCAATTAGTTGTGATAGAATATAAGAAAATATGTTTTCAAGGGGTGGGAAAAATGAAAGGCATAATTCTTGCAGGCGGCTCGGGCACACGGCTGTATCCCATAACCATGGTAACAAGCAAACAGCTTCTGCCGATATATGATAAACCGATGATCTATTATCCGCTCTCTGTTCTGATGCTTTCGGGAATAAAAGAAATACTCATAATATCCACACCGAATGATACACCGCGTTTTGAAACGCTTTTGGGTGACGGAAGCAAGTTTGGCATATCGCTTTCATATGCAGTGCAGGAATCACCCGACGGTTTGGCACAGGCGTTCCTTATCGGAGAAAAATTTATAGGCGATGATTGCTGTGCCATGATACTTGGTGACAATATTTTTTACGGAAATGGGTTCGGCTCGCTTTTGCGTGCTGCCGTTAAAAATGCGGAAGAAAATTCAAGAGCCACAGTGTTCGGATATTATGTAACAAATCCGCAGGATTTCGGCATTTTGGAATTTGATGATAACGGCAGGGTCATATCTGTCGAAGAAAAGCCCAAAATGCCCAAGAGCAATTATGCCGTAACCGGTCTTTACTTCTATGACAAACGCATCGTTGAATATGCAAAACAGGTCAAACCGTCTGCAAGAGGCGAGCTTGAGATAACTTCCGTTAATGAGATGTACCTTAATGATGGTTCGCTTGATGTTCAGATATTGGGCAGAGGTTTTGCTTGGCTTGATACAGGAACGATGGAAAATCTTATAGATGCGGCAAATTTTGTCCGCACAATGGAAGAACGTCAGGGAATAATGATATCTGCGCCTGAAGAAATCGCATACAGAAACAACTGGATAAGCACAGAACAGCTTAACGCAGCCGCAGAGTGCTACGGCAAATCAGCATACGGCAAACATCTTCGTGCAGTTGCCGAAGGAAAGGTCAGAGGATAGGGCGGTTTATGTATTACTATTTAAGGCGTTTTGTGAAGGTCTGTGTTTTTGGGGCACTGCGTATCGTACGAAAAATCAGGATCATATTTTCAAAAAGTGAAAAGAATTGCTTAGAAGCGGAAAAAGACGAAGTTGCTTTGAAAAAACTCGAGCAATACGGCTATAAATGCGGCCTTGAAAGCGTTGAAAAAACAATGGCTGCCATTACCGGTGCAAAAGAAGATCCCAATGTTGAACTTTCAATAATCGTTCCCATATACAATGCTCAGCAATACATAGAAAAACTTTGCAAATCGCTTTTGAACCAAAAAACAAAATACGCATACGAAGTGATTTTTGTGGATGACGGTTCAAAGGATGATTCGTTCAAAATGTTGAGCGATATTGCAAAAAACAATCCGCATATGCATGTGTTTACAAAGCAAAACGGCGGCATATCGAGCGCAAGAAATTTCGGCATCGACAGAGCGGTGGGAAAGCATCTGCTTTTTGTTGATAACGATGACTATCTTTCAGAAGATTTTGTTGAAAGAACACTCGATGCAGCAAAAAAAGAAAATGCGGATATAGTAAAAACGGCACATTCGGAGTTTGACCCGAATGATCATAAAAGGCCGATAGTTTCAGCTCCTGCGACAGTGAAAGGTTATATGGGTGAAAAACTCAAACAGTATAACGGCTATGTATGGGGCAGTGTGTACAGCAGAAAAATGTGGGAAAAATTCAGATTTCCAATGGGTGCATGGTATGAGGATATGATAACACGCCTTATACTGTTCAGAGCGGCTGACGGGTTTGTATACATTGATTCTCCAATGTATTTTTACTATGTACATGCTGCAAATGCGTCAAAGATACTTTGGAGTGACAAAAGCCCCAAGGCTTTTGACCAGCTGTTTTTAACAATGTGGCTTGTGGAATACTCAAAGGCTCTCGGTCTTAAAATGGACAAATGGTCATACAGCATAGTTTTGGAAGAACTGGGCGTATATCTTTACTCAAGAACATTAAAGCTGGACAGGGAAATGGTCAAAACGGCATTCTTGATAGCTTGTAATTTTATAGCGGCAGTCAGACCGACAGGTGTGGAACTTGATAAAACAGATGCTTTGCTTGAAAAGTGCTTCCTTACACGAAATTTCAAACATTACAGAGCAGTATGTGCATACATAGACTCCAAAAGGAGATTAAAATAAAAAAGACAGAAAGAGAATTTCACTTCCAAAACGGAGAATTTGCACAGGCAATAGGTGTTGAAAACGGTGGGTATAACCGAGTTTATATTGTCGCAGAAAAATATAAATGCTCCGTTGCTTGAAGAAAGTGACTGCAGCTTTATTTATAACGAAACGAGGTAATTTACAATGAACATAATCGTAACAGGCGGAGCAGGTTTTATAGGCAGTAATTTTGTTTACTACGAATTAAAAAATCATCCCGAAGACAGAATAATATGCCTTGATAAACTTACTTATGCAGGCAATCTTGAAACACTCAAGGATGCAATGAAATATGACAATTTCCGTTTTGTCAAAGGCGATATTGCCGACAGGGAAACGGTCTATGGCCTTTTTGAAGAGGAAAAGATTGATATAGTTGTCAATTTTGCCGCAGAGAGCCATGTTGACAGGTCGATAGAAGATCCTGAAATATTCATAAAAACAAATGTTTTGGGAACACAGGTGCTCATGGATGCGTGCAGAAAGTACGGCATAAAAAGATATCATCAGGTGTCAACGGACGAAGTGTACGGCGATTTGCCGCTTGAAAGAAAGGATTTGTTCTTTACCGAGGAAACACCGATACACACATCTTCACCGTATTCGGCGTCAAAAGCGGCGGCAGACTTGCTTGTGCTTGCGTATCACCGTACATTCAAATTGCCGGTGTCGATAAGCAGATGCTCGAACAATTACGGACCGTATCATTTTCCTGAAAAGCTCATACCGCTGATGATCTCAAGAGCTTTTGAAAACAAATCCGTTCCCGTGTATGGCAAGGGCGAGAATGTGCGTGATTGGCTGTATGTTGAGGACCATTGCTCGGCAATTGACATGATAATGCGAAACGGCAGAGAAGGCGAGATATATAATGTCGGCGGTCATAATGAACGCGCTAATATTGATGTCGTAAAGACTGTATTGCGCATAATGGACAGAAGCGAAGACTTAATAGAGTTTGTAACTGACAGACCCGGTCATGACAGAAGATATGCCATAGACCCCACCAAAATAAGTAATGAGCTTGGCTGGACACCCAATACTGCTTTTGATGAGGGAATAAAAAAGACCGTGGAATGGTATATGGAAAACCGTGAATGGCTCAATGGCGTATTGTCGGGCGATTATATGGAATATTACGATAAAATGTATTCCAACAGATAATAACGAATAAGAGGTGCAGAGTAATGCGTGTGCTTGTTACGGGAGTAAAAGGACAGCTCGGCTTTGATGTGTGTCGAGAACTTTCTAAGCGAGGCATAGAGAATCAAGGTATTGATATAAACGATTGCGACCTTTGCGACGAAGCGGCCACAGAACGTGTTTTTGGCGAGTATAAACCCGATGTAATAGTCCATTGTGCGGCGTATACGGCGGTGGATAAGGCAGAGAGTGAACCTGAAAAATGTGCGGCTGTAAATGTGGGAGCAACACTAAATGTTGCAAGAGCCGCAAAGCAAAACAACGCAAAAATGGTATACATATCGACAGACTATGTTTTTTCCGGCGAGGGTGAAGAACCGTTTGAAACGGATGCAGAAAAGGCGCCCATGAGCGTGTACGGAAAAACAAAGTCGGAAGGCGAAGATGCGGTGACAGAGACTTGTGATAAATATTTTATAATCCGCACATCCTGGGTCTTTGGCATCAACGGCGGTAATTTTGTTAATACCATGCTCAGACTCGGAAGCGAGAAAGAGAGCATAAGTGTTGTTTGCGATCAGATAGGCTCACCGACATATACATATGACCTGTCAAAGCTCATATGCGACATGATAGTCACGGAAAAATACGGTATTTATCACGGAACGAACGAAGGCTTTTGTTCGTGGTTTGAATTTGCAAGTGCTATAATGGAAGCTGCTGACTTGCCTTGTAAAGTTGAAAAAGTGCTCACATCTGAATATAAGTCAGCTGCAAAAAGGCCGCTGAATTCAAGATTGAGTAAGAAGAAACTTGATGATGCATTGTTTTCAAGATTGCCCAAATGGCAGGACGCATTAGAAAGATATTTGAAAGAAAAACAAAAAATGCAGTGAACATAGGCGGCATGATTGACCGCCACAATAAAAAATGCTAAACTCAATAAAGTATGAAATTTGATTTTAATAAACTTGAGCAACAGCTTGGAAAAGTTGAAAAGCCTGCAAGATATGTGGGAAATGAATTGAATATAATAAGGAAAGAGGAGGCCAAACTCAGGTTTGCCCTTCTTTTTCCTGATGTTTACGAAATAGGAATGTCGCATCTTGGGTCACGCATTATATACAATGCACTCAACAGCTGTGAAGATGTTGCCTGCGAGAGGGCATATGCGCCGTGGCCGGATATGGAAAAACTCTTGCGTGAGAATGCATACCCGCTCTATTCACTTGAAACATATACTCCGCTCGGCGAGTTCGATATAATCGGCTTTTCGCTCTTGTATGAGATGTGCTATACAAACATACTCACAATGCTTGAATTGTCGTCAATACCGTTTTTGTCGAAAGACAGAGCTGAAGATATGCCCATAGTCGTGTGCGGCGGTCCTTGCACCTGCAACAGTGAGCCCATTGCCGATATATTCGATGCAATTATGATTGGTGATGGCGAAGAACTCGTCGTCGATGTTGCCAAATGTGTCATGCAGGCAAAGGAGAAAGGTTGTTCAAGGCATGAGACACTGATTGCGCTTTCAAAGATAGAAGGCGTGTATATTCCTTCTTTTTATGAGCCGCAGTATGAAAACGGAAGTTTCAAAGCAATTAAAAAGATAGAGCCTTCAGCGCCTGACAGGCCGACAAGAAGAATCGTCAAAGACCTTGACAAAGCAGCTTATATCGGAAAACCGATAGTTCCGTTCTTGCCCATAACGCACGACCGTATAGCGCTTGAAATTTTCCGCGGCTGTACTCGCGGCTGCAGATTCTGTCAGGCAGGCTTTATATATCGTCCTGTGCGTGAACGAGAGATAGACACGGTGATGGACAACGCGCGTTCGCTGATAAATTGTACGGGTTATGATGAAATATCACTTTTTTCGTTAAGTTCGGGCGATTATTCAAAAATACATGAGTTAGTGCCCCAACTTATAGACGAATTCAGTGAGAAACACGTTTCGCTTGCACTGCCTTCGCTCAGAATAGATTCATTTTTGAAGGACGACCTTGAAAAGATACAGAGCGTGAGAAAAACAGGTCTTACTTTTGCACCGGAAGCAGGCACACAGCGTTTGCGTGATGTAATAAACAAAGGCGTTACGGAGGAAGATTTGCTCAGAAGCGTGAGCGATGCGTTTGAATCCGGCTGGAACAGCGTCAAACTGTATTTTATGATAGGTCTGCCCACGGAGACGGATGAAGATATACTGGGTATAGCCGATCTTGCGAGAAAGGTGTCACGAACTTTCTACTCAATGCCCAAGGAAAAGCGAGGCAAAGGGTTGCGTCTTGTTGTAAGCGCATCATCTTTTGTCCCCAAACCGTTCACTCCGTTCCAGTGGGAAGGACAGGATACGCTTGAAGAACTCAGAAGAAAGCAACTGCTCCTTAAGGATGCGCTCAAGGGCATACGCGGTGTCGAGTTTTCTTATCACGAGAGCGTTATAAGTGAACTCGAAGCGGTTTTTGCACGAGGTGACAGGCGTCTTGCAGCCGCACTTATTGAAGCGTATAAAAACGGTGCGCGATTCGATTCGTGGGATGAGCATTTCAAAAAAGAAGCATGGGAAGTTGCTTTTGAAAAATGCGGCATAGACGGGGCTTATTATGCAAACAGACGGCGTGAAGAAAGCGAAGTTTTGCCCTGGTCACATATTGATATGATAGTTACGGAAGAATACTTAAAGAAGGAACTGGAAAAGGCACTTGAAGCAAAGCCCACGAAGGATTGCCGCAAGGGCTGTAACGGGTGCTTTGGTAATAAATATGCGGATTATTGCAAGGTTTGAAAAGAGCGAAGAAGCGAGATTCGTTTCTCATTTAGACATACAAAGAGCGTTTCAGCGCGCCATGCAAAGGGCGGGCTTCCCGATGGCATACTCACAAGGCTTTAATCCGCACCAGCTTGTTTCATTTGCAACAGCGTTGGCTGTGGGATATACAAGCAGTAGTGAGTGGGTTGATGTCAAATTCTCACAAAGCATAACTACCGATGAGTTTGTAAAAGGCATGAATTCTGTTTTACCGCAGGGGTTTGCGGTCGCAGAGGCAAAAGAGGTAGCCGACAATGCGAAATCGCTGACGGCAATAATGAGAGCATCGGAATATGAGATAACATTCTCAAAACTTGATAAAAACGCCGTTGACGAACTGATGAGCTCTGATATAACTGTAATGAAGCGTACAAAGGGCGGCATGAAAGAAGTGAATATACGCCCCGATGTATTTGCATATTCTGTTATCGAAAATAAACTTCTTTTGACGGGCAGACTCGATGCCGCAGGCAGTCTCAATATAGAACTTTTGCTATGTGCACTTAAAGAAAAAATGCCGGGTGAATGGACAGCAAGAGTCCACAGAAACAATATAATTTTCAATGAAGGAGAAAAGGTGACAGCGCTATGAGTCGTGATTTGGTAGTAGATATAAATCCATATCAGACTCGTGTTGCGCTGATGGAGGATGGCTGTGTCAATGAACTGCTTATTGAGAAGCGAGGGCACGGCCGTCTTGTCAGCAATATATACAAGGGCAGAGTTCAGAATGTGCTTCCGGGCATGCAGGCGGCGTTTGTCGATATAGGTCTTGAACGCAATGCTTTTTTATATGCAGGAGATATTCAGATAGACGGAAATGATTTTGTGTTCAACGGCAAGCCGACAGATGTTAAAATGCCGATACCGAACATTAAAGACATGGTCAAGCCCGGGCAGGAGATAATCGTCCAGCTTGCAAAAGAAGGCGTAGGAACAAAGGGCGCCAGAATAACCACAAATATAACATTGCCCATACGCACGCTCGTGCTCATGCCTACCGTCAATTATGTCGGTGTTTCAAGGCGCATAGAAGATGACGAAGAAAGAACAAGACTTAAGGATATACTTGAAAGCATAAAGCCCGAGAATTTGGGCGTTATAGTTCGTACAGCAGGTGAGGGAAAGAGCAGGGAAGAATTGGAAAGGGACCTGCAGTTCCTTGTTAAGATGTGGAACAGAATAAAAGAAAACAGCAAGCGTATGAGTGCGCCCTGCCTTTTGCATGAAGAGGAATCGTTGGTGTTCCGTACTGTGCGTGATATGTTCACATCTCAGATAGACCATCTTTATATAAACGATGAGAAATACTTTGAAAAAGTGCAGATGGTGGCAAATATAAATTCACCCGAACTTGGCAAAAGGGTGGTACTGTATGACAGACTGCCCGATATGTTCGACAAACTGAACCTTGAAACGGCAATAGATGACGCATTGACACGCAAAGTCTGGTTCAAAAACGGCGGTTATATAATAATCGACCAGACAGAAGCCCTGACTACCATCGATGTAAACACGGGAAAATATGTGGGTACCGATAATCTTCAGGAAACAATAACTCAAACCAACTGTGAAGCCGCAGTCGAGATAGCACGCCAACTCAGAATAAGAGACATAAGCGGAATAATCATAATCGACTTCATAGATATGGACGAACTCGAAGATAAGGAACGAGTAATAAACGCCCTCAAAGAAGAACTGAAGAAAGACAGGACAAAGTCAACGGTTTTGGGCATAACTTCGCTCGGTCTTGTTGAAATGACTCGCAAGAAAACAAGGCATTGTATCGACAATACACTCCGTGTGCCTTGCCCATACTGCAATGGCGACGGAAAAGTTCTCTCGCCCGAAACAGTGCTCATGAAAGCACGCAAAAAGCTCAGACGCTGTTTTGAATCTGAAAACATGGAACTGTATGAGCTCACGCTCCATCCGTCTGTTGCTGCCTATATGGACGGAGATGAAGACATGGTCATACCTCGAAATAAAGATAAGCAAGTAGTAATAAAAACAGACAACAGTATGCATGTCGCCGAATTTAAGGTTGAAGCAATAGTGTATAACAACAAAAAAGTCTGACAAAAATATAGTGACATATTTGATTTTGTGTGATATAATACTAAA
>JAFSFN010000101.1 GCA_017435185.1 Clostridia bacterium
CAGGTGCGTTTTGGATTCTCAGAAGTTCTGCAAAGCGTCTTTGTTTTTCGTCGCTTTTTCAAAAGCGACCGGGGCAAAGGGGCAGAGCCCCATAAATAAATTTTCAGTTGAAAAAAGTAAAAGTTAGGTTTATCATAAAAAAGTGTTATGCATAAAAATGAAAAATTTCATAAAGAATGAGCTTTACGGTTGGAAAAGGGCTGAAGTGCTTTGGCTGTTGTTTTCGTGCGCAGCGATATGCGGATTGTCGATATATTGGGGCGATTCGCTTATGGGGATAATATCTGCTGTTACGGGCGTAGCGTATGTTGTATGCAACGGAAAGGGAAAGCGAACAGCTTATATTTTCGGTGCTGTTAACTGTGCGCTGTATTCTGTCATATCATATGAGGCGAGGCTTTATGGGGAGACCATGCTGAACGCGCTCTATTATCTGCCAATGCAGTTTGTCGGCTTCGTTGTGTGGAGCAGGCATATGAACAGCGAAACAGGTGAGGTGGAGAAGCGGCACATGACAAATCGTGGTCGTGTGATAACTGCGGCAGTCATAGTTTTGGCAACATATGTTTACGGATTGCTGCTCAAATACCTCGGTGACGTAATGCCTTTTATTGACAGCTTTACTACTGCTGCATCTGTTGTGGCAATGGTTATTACGATAAAGATGTTCTCTGAACAATGGTGGATATGGATTGCTGTTGATGCAGTGAGTATTTATATGTGGTGGCGTGATTTTATGTCGGGCAGTGACAATATCGCAACATTACTTATGTGGATAATATATCTTGCAACAGGTTTTATAATGCTGTACAAATGGGAAAAAGAAATCTTTGCAAACAAAAAGAAAGGGATCAAACTATGAAATATGCTGTAGTAATATCGGATGGTATGGCTGATGCACCTATCGAAGCATTAAACGGAAAAACTCCCATGGAGTTTGCAAATACACCATGTATGGATTCGCTGTCATTAAAAAGCGAAATAGGCACTGTTAAAAATGTGCCGGATACACTTCCTCCGGGAAGCGATACGGCCATATTGTCTATTTTTGGTTGTGATCCTGTAAAATATTACAGCGGAAGGTCGCCTTTGGAAGCAGCAGGCTCGGGTGTTATATTGAAAGAAAACGAGGTTTCTTTCCGTGTAAACATGGTGGCACTGTCGGAGGAAGAGTCTGATTTCAATGAAAAGATAATATATTCTCACAGCGGAGACAATATTGAGGGCGAGGATTCCATAGCGCTCATGAAGAGCCTTTTGGAAGATGAGGCGTTTTTGAACATGACAAGGGAGCTGAATATGCGTTTTTCGCTCAATCCGTCATTCAGACATATAGGCATAGCGGCAGATATTGAAGTGCCTGAAAACGGTTTTGTTCCGCCCCATGATATATTGGGCTCACGAATCGGCACATATGTAAATGCTCCCGACGATAAAGTGTCAAAAATACAGAGAAGAATCATGGAACATGCATATGAGGTGCTCAATGTACATCCCGTAAATGCAAAGCGAAGAAAAGAAGGTAAAAAAGCCGCAAACAGTTTGTGGTTTTGGGGCGCAGGCAGGGGAATACAGCTTCCTGATTTTGAAAAAAACTATGGCAAGCAAGGTGCGGTCATAACGGCGGTGCCTTTGGTCGAAGGTATAGCTGCGCTTTCGGGCATGAAGAGTATCAAAGTTGAAGGTGCAACAGGTGAAATCAACACAAACTATGCAGGAAAGGTGTGTGCGGCACTTGATGCATTGCGTAATGGCGCAGATGTTGCTGTCGTGCATATAGAGGCACCTGACGAGTGCTCTCACATGGGCGATATGGAATCGAAAATAAAAGCCATTGAGCTTGTTGACAGCGAGGTAGTATGTCCGCTTGCTCAGGGCTTGGCAGAATTGGGTGATTTCAGGTTGCTGGTTTTACCCGATCATCCTACATTGCTCAGTACAAGAACACATGACGGAACGCCGGTACCGTATATGCTTTATGACAGTACACAAAACCTTTCCGACGGCTTAAAATTCAGTGAAAGTGATGCAAAGAACGGAAAGTTCTTTGCTCAGGGACACATGCTTATCAGGGAATTTCTGTCGGAATGAGGTTGAGCATATCTTCTTCATCCGTAACATTGGTATAAACTTGGGGAACATCACCGACGATTATACTTTCGGCTATTGCAGCCTGAGCTGATACTTTTATGGTTTCAGCTACGCCCGGCATAACGAGTTTTACGGATGCAGTCAATTCAAGGTTTACTTTATAAAGCGTCTGATTTATGCCTGATGACACAAACTTTGAGTTAAATGCGCTTTGGACACTGCCGACAGGAGTAAAATAGACTTTTAATGCAGGCCCTTTCCCTGAAAAGAAAGCTATACCGGTTATTGTGCCCAAGGGGACGGATATGCCTTGTTCGCCCATGGAAGAAATCAGCTCCAGTGCCTTGTCGGCACAATCGGCGGCAAGTATGTTCAAATTGCGTGTATTGGCGTTGAGCATATAAACACGATCGCCGTTTTCATAGCTTTCCACCAAATCGGCATACTTTGAACTGTCGTCCATTGAATCGAGAATGGCATTATTCATTGCTTCTGCCGCTATTGATTTTATTCGTGCGGTAGCAAGTGCGGACATTGCGGGTCGCATATTGGCACTTAGCAGCATAAACAATATTGCAAACAGCATTATCACACAGAATACGCTCAAAAGTATTCTGCGTTTTTTTGAGTAAGTTTTTTTGTAGCGTTTTCGTATCAAACAAGTTTTTTCCATCTTTCATTCACTTTCTGTTCGAAAAAGTCTGATATCATATTTATATGCGCTGCTGTAGTTGTTGAGGAATTTGTATTATTGTGATATAATTCTGTGTTGTTTAGAAAGGTGGGTTTTCATGGAAAAGCTCAAAGCTTTTTTTAGCGAAATTTGGTATAAAATCAAAAAGCCGTTTGTAAACGATGATGAATCCGAGGCAAGCGGTGAATTGTTCGTAGAACGTGATAATCAGCGTTCGTTTGTCCTGGCAGTGTTTTTTAATTCATTAAAGATACTGGCAGTAATGGTCATTCTCGTTGGCGCAATCGGCTGCGGTCTTATAATGGGTATTGCCAAGGCTTATGTTGACACTACGCCGGAGCTTGATATATCCCAGCTTACAAAGAGCGAAAAAACATCCTATCTCTACGATATCAACGGCGAAGTTATCACCACTTATTCCGGCATGGAATACAGGGATTGGGCTGATATTGAAGATATTCCCGATATGCTTAAAAATGCCGTTATTGCAATTGAGGATGTTCGTTTCTACAAGCATGGCGGCGTTGACTATAAGCGTCTGTTCTCTGCAATAGTAAACACATTGAGAAATGCCGATACTCACGGCGGAAGTACGCTTACTCAGCAGCTCATAAAGAACAAAATACTTTCAAATGAGCAGTCCTATAAAAGAAAAATACAGGAAGCATATCTTGCCGCAGAAGTTGAATCTGAGATAGAAAAAGACGATATACTTGAAGCATATCTGAATGATGTCTATCTCGGTGGCTCAAACTACGGTGTAAAAGCAGCAGCAAAGGATTATTTTGGCAAGGAGTTGTCTGCACTCACAGTAAGAGAATGTGCAATGATAGCCGCAATGATACAGAAGCCTCAGTATTATAATCCCAGACTCAATACATATTCACGATTCAATGAAGACGGAACAAATAAAATGTCAAATACTGACGGCAGAACAGACTTGGTCATTGAGCGCATGTATGAAGCGGGCTTCATAACAAAAGAACAGAAGGACAATGCGCTTGCCGATACGGTTACAATACTTGAAAACTCAGCACGGAGCAATATCTACGATATGCCGTACTTTGTTGAGTATGCAATAAGAGACATTGTTGTTCATCTTATAGAACAGCGAGGTCTGCTTGATACGCCTGCAAACAGAACAGCAGTTGAAAATGAACTGCGTACGGGCGGATATCACATCTATCTTACTGTAGATCCCGAAATACAGAACACGGTTCAGGATACATTGGCTAACTGGGATAATTATCCCAGACTCAAAGATTCATCAGCCTACAGTACCACTGAAACAAATTCTGATGGCTCAGTCACGACTGTAGTTCAGCCTCAGGCAGCAGCTGTTGTGTTCGACTATCACACAGGCGAACTCAGAGCAGTGGTGGGCGGCAGAACATCACCCACAGCAAGAAAAACGCTTAACCGTGCATATCAGAGTACGACGCCGGTCGGTTCGTCGATTAAACCGCTTGCGGTATATGGTCCTGCACTTGATCTTGGCATGTCACCTGCAAGTATATTGCTCAACTTCCCCACAAAAATAGAGGGATGGGATACATCAAAGGGCTATCCTGCAATAGGCAGTGAAGAATATATCGGGCCGTTGACAATGCGTAACGGCGTAATCAACTCGCTCAACGTTGCGGCGGCAAGAACTCTCCTTGAAGGTGTAACGATTCCCGTGGCTGCGGAATATCTTGAAAAGCTCGGCGTGGATCCTTCAAGAATAAGCGCAACGGGTTCAGGTCTTGCGCTCGGTACCACGGGCATAACGCCAATTGAAATGGCGGCGGCTTTCGGCGCTATAGCCGCAGGCGGCGAATATAAAGAGCCTCTTTCTTTTGTTAAAGTTGTTGATGATAACGGCATGGTAATACTTGATGCAGCTTCCGTAAGAGATACTCATCGAGTGTTCAAAGAGTCTACTGCTTATATGCTGGTTGATATGCTTACAGACGCTGTGCAAAGCGGAACCGGTACAAGAGCTCGTATAGACGGTATAACAGTTGCCGGTAAAACAGGCACAAATGCGGACTATTCAAGCGCATATTTCTGCGGTATTACTCCTTACTATTCGGCTTCCGTTTGGGTAGGCCATGATAATTTCTCGAAGAAACTTGTCAGCGGTTCAACGGGCGGTAAAGTAGCAGCTCCCATATGGCAGGATTTCATGGACAAAATACATGCAGACCTCAACAATAAGCCCATAATCGACGCATCACCGTCGGAACTTGGTTTGGTAAAGCGCACTGTGTGCAGTGTGTCCGGGCTTTTGGCAACGGATGCTTGTACATACGATCCAAATGGATACACACCCATATCCGACTGGTTCACAAAAGATACAGCGCCTGTTGACAGATGCAATATGCATGCTATGGTCAATATCTGCTCAATGTCAAATCAGGTTGCTACCATGTATTGCCCGACGGATGCACTTACCGTTTCAAGTATGCTCCTGATAAGTTCTGAATCGCCGTATTCCAAAATAGATCCCGAACTTATACTGCAGTATCTGCCCAATGCCGTCTATTCTGACCTTACACCTGATGAATTCGGTATATTGGAAGACCCGAATGCGTCATTGCCGTCTACGTCACCCGATGCATCAGGCTCATCAAGTGCCATAGTGACCTGTCAGATACATTCGTATGACAATTACAATCAAGAGTATACGGCAGCAATCACAGATGCAAATAATTTGGTACTTGAAGTCAGAACATACCTTAACAGTGTACAGGGTCTGCCTGATACAGAGCGTGCGACTTTGGAAAACGGCTTGGCAAGCCTTATGGAATACATCTCAATGGCTTCATATGCTGACATAGTTTCTGCAACAAGTGCACTGCGCTATAACTACACGGTAATTTCACAGTTGTATCCGCCGATAGGATGAAAAACGAAATTCTAAAAAAACAATACGAACAGGAAAGGGAGAGGATACTCTCCCTTTGCTTGCTTCAAGAACTTACGGGTGACTATACATCACCTGTTTTCGGTGAGGGCAGTGAGAATGCTTCTGTAATGCTCATAGGTGAAGCGCCCGGGCGTGAAGAAGCACAGCAGGGCAGACCGTTTGTCGGCAAAGCAGGCAAACAGCTTGATGAATTGCTCATAACGGCTCAAATTGACCGTGAGAGCGTGTTTGTTACAAATTCGGTCAAGTACAGGCCCACGCGCGTAAAAAAGACTGTAGCGAATCGTACGCCCACTGCAAAAGAAATAAAAGACAGCGCATATTTGTTGAAAACTGAGATAGATGAAATACAGCCCAAGATAATAGCTACACTCGGCAATTCACCGTTGTATGCGATATCATATATTTTTTCGCTCGGAAATCTCAAAATAGGCGATGTTCACGGACAGAAAATCGAATTAAGCAACGGTTCGATACTTGTTCCGTTGTATCATCCGGCAAGCGTGATATATAACCGCAGTCTTATTGAGGTACTGCGTGAAGACATAAAAATGCTCGGAAAGTTGATGAGAGAGTAACTTAATGCCGTTTGTATGGTCAAATACTTATAAAATAATAAACACCAAGGTTGGTTTACAGTACCTTGGTGTTATTTTGTCTTAAAAAGTTGTTGTTAGAGCGTTTTTATCGCTTTTTATAAATAACTAATTCCGGATTTGCACCGTTAACTTCGTATGTGCAAACAAGAAGAAAATCCATATTGGCAACAATACCGAAGCATCTGTTGCCGCCAAACTCACATTCAAGCTGATTGCCCAAATAAGTAACTCTGTCATCTAAAAACTTAACGGTTTTTCCGTTTGGGAGCTGATATTCAAGGTTAATAAAAGAGCCTGCAAGTGCATTGAGCTTTTCAACCTTCGGCATTCCTTCGATATGCAAAGCGTTTAATTCAGCCATGAGTTGCATTTTGAATTCATCAAACTTTTTTTCACTTCCGATAGCGGCATATCGCTTCCAATAATTCAATTTAGGAAGTATATCTTTCATATGCGCTCGCACTTGCTCGGAAGAATAATCTTTATTTGTCATGTGTTCAGCGCAAAAGTCAATTAAATCGTCCATGTTATCATAGGTGTATTCACCATCTGTATAACACCATTTGCAGTATTCTTCGTTGAACGTGCCGTTTAATTCTTTGCTGATTGTAGAGTCATCAAGAGGCATACCGCAACATTGACAAATCAACTGTTGAGGAGAACCCAAAAGAGTGTTGATGGAAACATCAAAAAATTCAGAAAGCAATTTAAGAGTTTCCGTGTTGGGTATTGTTTCACCATTTTACCAGCGTGATACTGCTTGTCTGGTAACGTATACTTTTTCTGCGAGTTCGTTTTGCGATAAGCCTTTTTCTGTTCTTAGTCTAAGTATGACATCTTTTGTATCCATGTGATTTTACCGCCCTTTATATCTTAATAAAGATTATAGTGTTATCCTTTCAGACAAACAAGCAACCCATCGTTGCTTAAAATTTAAGTTTACAGCATAAACGATATATGGATATTAGCAGTGTCATAAAAAACGCAGAGTGATATGTTTTTTTGTCGGAAGAATTAAAAAGGTCGAACAGCTTTGCAGGACATTGTGTTTCTGCTTGAATTCTATCGTATCAGCCGTAACCGAAAGTGTGGTCGTGCCGTTGTCGGTACGGCAGGTGGAAACATAGCCGTTATCGGTTTTTGAAAGTGTCATTTTTCGATAGTTCTCAGAATCTGAAATGCTTTTATAGAATGTCAGCACAGAGCCGTCAAAAGTGCCCCACAATTTTTCTGAATTTGAAAAATCATAGGAGAATTCATATCTGCCGGGATATGTGAGTATTGTTCCACTGCCTGAAAAACCGTCAAACAGGCTGCCGGAGTAATCTTCGCCTGACTGTATGAGCATGCCTACAGTGTTCATGGCAAGAGTTGTAAAATAAAGATGGTCATTCAGTGCCATCAAAGATTTGCCGCTCAGCGATGCGGTATGTGCGGCAATCTTATCGGCGCTAAAGCTGTTGTATTGAGTATAAAATTCATATATCGGATTAAAAACTGCTGTTGGAGCTGCTGATGAGGGCGACTGCACAGAAGCAGAAACTGCAGGAGTTGAAGAAGTGCTTAACTGCTGAGAAAGAACATTGCTGTTTTTGCCGCAGCCGCATAGTGAAAACAGGAATAAAGCCGCCAATGAAAGCAATAGAATCTTTTTCATTTGTTTTGATTTTCTTCGCACATGATCACAAAAGCAGCGGAGGAGAGACGGTTCATTGCCTGTATGAGCGATAATGCCTGCTCGTTCTCGCAATCTTTATAACAGGCTATCAAAGCACGTTCTGCGTCACGGATACGAGTGCGCAGAACATTCATATATGCAAGTGCCATTCCTTGCTCAGGCGTGGGGATGAACTGAGTTGTCGAGAAATATTTCTGCGGATTATGCGACATTTTATGCAGGGTTTCAGCATCTTTTCCGCATATGTCGGAAAGTTTAACCACTGTACACTTATAATGACCGCTCATTATCTCCATGAGGCCGCGCTCGATTTCGCAAAAACCTTTTTCAAGGTTGGGTTTGTTTTCAAAACGAGCTATCGACGCTCCGAATGCAGCTTGTGCCATGGCGCTGTCAAGAAGACCGCGAAATTCTATTTGCGGATCGTCTTTGCGTACAAACTCATTGCCGTGAAGTGAAGTTGTGTATTCTGTTTTCATTGTTTGCTCCTTTGCTTCTTGAAACTTATCTTTCCGTTCTTGACATATGCCTGAACACTGTCTCCGATAACTATTCTGCCCGAAAGTATTTCTTCGCTCAGACCGTCCTCTATTTGATGCTGTATGGCGCGTCTTAACGGACGAGCGCCGTATACAGGGTCAAAACCGTCAGAGGCAAGCTGCTTTTCAGCTTCGGCACTAACAGTGAGGGAGATGCCGCGTTCAGTTAAGCGATTCTTAACCTTTTCAAGCATACGCTTAACTATTTCGAGTGTCTGTTCTTCCAGAAGCGGACGGAATATTATGATTTCATCCAAGCGATTCAAAAACTCGGGTCGGAATGTCTTTTTCAATTCTGCAAGCATATCTTCACGCATACGTTCATATGAAATAACGTTTCGTTCTGCAGAAGAAAAACCTACGGATG
>JAFSFN010000102.1 GCA_017435185.1 Clostridia bacterium
CCCACCGCCGAATTGACAGCAACTCCCACACCCCTGCCCACTGCCGTTACAAGACCTATGGATGCAGCTTTTCTGAAAAACACAACCGAACTCGTAGATTTTTTGGAAACTGTCGATATGAAATATCATCCTTACATGGATTTCATAAGATTTACAACAGTGCTTTCATCCGACGTTTATATTATTTAGCCGCTTTATGACTCAATGACGATAAGCGATTTTTCCGCTGTTCGCTGCCCCCTTACTGCATACTCAAACCATATTCAGCCCAATGATCTCCCCCGTTATGAGTTCATATTCAATAATACGTCAAAGTCTGACACTCCCATAAAAGTTTACGTTCTGATGAACAGGCTTAACGACGGTTCCGACCAGGCAAAAGCTCATGCGTATCTCACCGGTGCTTCAACCGAATTATCTACGGATTATTTCAAAGGATACACGGAAACTACCGCTGATATAAACGGTATTGAAACATCTGTCTTATACCGTGAAAAAACCGAAAACACTACTGAGCGTGCCGTTTTTGCGCATGACAAGTATTTGGTTTATGTAACAGCTTCTGAGGGCATTGATGTTTTTGAATTCATGAGTAAGCTCACGTTTGAAAAACATACCGTTGTGCGTGATTTAACAGGTCCTCACGGCGGATATCCGTCAACCGAAAAGCCTGCTTATATCGGTGCACAGACCGGTGCCGCTTTTAGTGCCTCTTCCGAATTTGCCGAATTCATAGAAACTGTTGATATATCCCAAAATTACGATAACAAATTCAGATGTTTTGATTCGTTTGTAAACCAAATTACCGACATGGGCTATTTTATGGATGTCTGTTATACAAACAACAGCGAGTATGATCTTAAAATTTCTGCATTTACCGGAGTAGATATAAACGATATACCCGCAAATGATGAACCGTGTTATGAATATTGTCTTCTTGATAGTGCGTCAATGCTCCTTCGCACCTATCCTCAAATTACTTTCAGTTTTATTGACGAATCACATGCCATGTATGAATATCTTACAGGCAGCACAACTCAGCTTCCCGCAAGTTTAGACGGTTATGAATCCGCCGTTCTTAAAATTGACGGTGTTGACTGCCCTGCTTTATCTTTGACGAAAGATCAATTGAATTGGGATCACCGTTATTATTATTTCATGCAAGGCGATTATCTTGTATGTGTAGATCAAACTGCAAAAAATCTCAACTTCGCCGACATTGATGAAACAGTATCCAACCTCACATTCAATAAAGTTGAAATAAAACGCACTTTGGAGAAGTAATTCAGCTTTTCGGCAAAAAAAGCGGCTGTTTATTAAAACAGTCGCTTTTTATATCTTTATAAAACATTGATTCAATACAGCAACTCTATCAACGCTTCATTCTGCATATCAAGCCCTTTATCGGTAAGTTTAAGCCATTCGTCCGAAATGCATAGCCAGCCTTTCTTTTGAAGCGTTTCTGCCTTTTCTCCGTATTTTTCAAGGAATTCACACGCAAAACGCTCCTTAAATTCCGTCAATGCAAATCCGTTTGTTTTTCGAAGCGAGAGCATTACAAACTCAAAAATTTCATCTTCTTTTGATATGACCTCATGCGTTTCTTCTTTTTGGGGAGCTGATATATAATTATCAAGGCACGCTGTATTTGACCATCTTTCAAGCATTTTCTCAAGCCGCACTGCGCTGTGTGCGGCAACGCCCAAGCCCAAATATTCGCCGCTTTGCCAATAGTTCAGATTGTGGCGGCATTGAAAGCCGCTCTTTGCATAATTGGATATTTCATAACGCTCATATCCTGCTTTTTGCAAAAGCGTTATTGTGCATTTGTGCATTTGAAATTCTTCATCTTCGCTCGGCAACTTAACTTTTTTGCTGTTACACATCTCATACAGCTCAGTACCTTCTTCGAGTATGAGCGAATATGCCGAGATATGCTCGGGAGAAAGTTCGATTATTTTGTTTAATGTAGCTGTGTATGAGCTTAATGACTGTTTAGGCAGTGCATACATAATGTCAATATTTATATTGTCAAAGCCGCATTTTCTGGCTAAATAAAAGCTGTTTTTTGCTTCTTCAAACGTGTGTATTCGCCCGATTGCATTAAGAACTTCATCATCGGCACTTTGTACGCCAATGGATAATCTGTTTATTCCTGCCTGTTTATAAACAGAAAGTTTTTGCTCATTCAAAGTACCCGGATTGGTTTCTATTGTTATTTCGGCATCTGTCGCTATGCTGAAATGCTTTTTTACGGAATCAAGCACATCTTTTATGAGTGATTCGTCAATCACGGACGGAGTTCCGCCGCCTATAAAAACGGTATCAAAAAGATACCGTTTCATTTTAGGTGCATAATGCTCTATTTCTTTTTTCAGAGCATCACAATAGCTTTTTGCGAAACATTCCGCTTTATCGGCAAAAGAGATAAAGTCACAATAGGCGCATTTTTTTATGCAGAACGGAATGTGAATATATATGCCTGCCATATTATCAGTTTATTCTCAATACGCTCATAAACGCTTCGCTCGGCACGGATACCGTACCTACCTGGCGCATACGCTTCTTACCCTCTTTTTGTTTTTCAAGCAGTTTCTTTTTTCTTGTTATATCGCCGCCGTAGCATTTTGCCAAAACATCCTTGCGCACTGCACGGACTGTTTCTCGTGCGATTATTTTGCCGCCTATAGCTGCCTGTATGGGTATTTCAAACTGCTGACGAGGTATAACTTCCTGTAATTTCTCCGCCACTGCTCTGCCTTTTGAATACGACTTATCTCTATGGACTATAGTCGAAAGCGCATCACACATATCACCGTTGAGCAAGAAGTCCAGCTTTACAAGGTCCGACTTTTGATATTTTTTGAGTTCATAATCAAACGAGGCATAGCCTCTGCTTCTTGATTTAAGCTGGTCAAAAAAGTCGTATATTATCTCGTTAAGAGGCAGTTCGTACTTGATATTTACTCGAGTTTCTTCGATGTATGTCATGTCGATGAACACGCCGCGTTTTTCCTGACAAAGCTCCATTATGGTGCCGACATATTCCGAAGGCGTCATAATATGCGCTTCAACCATTGGTTCTTCCATATATTCTATTTCTGTGACAGGCGGCATATTGCTGGGGTTGTCAAGCAATATCTCTTCTCCGTCCGTCCTTTTAACTTTATAGATAACGCTCGGAGCTGTTGTTACAAGGTCAAGGTCAAACTCTCTTTCCAAACGCTCCTGTATTATTTCCATGTGCAAAAGGCCCAAGAAACCGCATCTGAAGCCAAAGCCCAGCGCCAGTGAAGTTTCGGGCTCAAATGAAAGTGCGGCATCGTTGAGCACGAGTTTTTCAAGCGCATCACGCAAGTTTTCATAATACGCGCCGTCGGCAGGATAGATTCCGCAAAACACCATCGGATTTGCCTGCTTATAGCCTGGAAGCGGCTCTTTTGCGCCGTTTGCGGCAGTGGTTATCGTATCGCCCACCTTTGTATCGGCAACACTCTTTATGGAAGCGGCAATATAGCCTACCTCGCCTGCGCTTAATGAATCTGTCGGTTTGGGCGACGGCGTAAACACGCCCACTTCCGTAACCTCAAACTCTTTGCCCGTTGCCATAAAGCGAATTCGTGTGCCTGCCTTGACAGTACCGTCTTTAACACGGACATAGGAAACAGCACCCTTGAAATTGTCATAAATACTGTCGAAAATAAGTGCCTGAAGCGGCTTTGTTTCATCACCCTCGGGAGGCGGGATAACATCGACTATCTGAGCAAGAACTTCTTCAACGTTTGTGCCGTTTTTAGCCGATATGAGCGGTGCCTTCTCTGCCGGTATGCCTATTACATCTTCGATTTCTTTTATGGCGTGCTCGGGCTGTGCGCTCGGCAAATCTATTTTGTTTATAACAGGCAGAATTTCAAGCGAGTTGTCAATTGCAAGATATACATTTGCAAGCGTCTGCGCTTCTATACCTTGAGTAGCATCAACGACCAATACGGCACCCTCGCATGCGGCCAAACTTCTTGAGACTTCGTATGTAAAGTCAACATGACCCGGAGTGTCTATGAGGTTGAACATATATGTTTTGCCGTCGGTATGCTTATAGAACATACGCACTGCAGTGGACTTTATGGTTATACCTCGCTCTCGCTCTATATCCATAGTATCAAGGAGCTGATTTTCCATGTCACGAAGTGCCACAGTGTCGGTAAGTTCCATCATTCTGTCGGCAAGTGTGGATTTGCCATGGTCGATATGTGCAATTATGCTGAAATTTCGTATAAGGTCACGGCTGTATGCCATCGTTATTCCTCCAAGTGAATCTTAATAAAAATAATAGCATACAACCCCCTTATTTCGCAACTTTATTAATTGCATTTACGATTATCAAAAGCAATATAATGTGTTATAATTATTGAAATATTAAGGAGGTATTCTCAATGTTCTGTGAAAACTATGATTCATTTACAGCCGCACTTGAAAAACGCGGCTTTACTGTACATACTGCTTCTTGTTCACAAGAAGCAAAGCGTATCGTATTTGACATTGTAAAGAGCAGCAGTGTCGGATTTGGCGGTTCAATGTCCGTGAAAGAACTCGATCTTAAAGAGGATTTTTCACAAAAAGGCAATTTGGTAAACACTCACGAGGGTGCTCCGAAAGAAACTGCAGATATTGAGCGCCGTCTTGCAAAGCAGGCCGATTATTACATCTGTTCAACAAATGCCGTTACTCGTGACGGTAAGCTCATAAATATTGACGGCATGGGCAACCGTGTCAGTGCAATGATATACGGTCCCAAAAACATCATCATGATAATCGGAAAAAACAAGCTGGTCAACAGCATTGACGAAGGTATTGAACGCATACGCACCGTTGCCTGTCCGAAAAACGCCGAAAGATTGAACCGCAATACACCCTGTCGTACAACCGGAAAATGCGGCGATTGCGACTCTATAGACCGTATGTGCAATGTCATTTCAATACTCGAACATAAGACGAGCGGCATTGCTTCCTTCCATCTCGTGTTAGTTGACTGTGAGCTTGGCTATTGAGTTACTACACTTACATCTTAAAATGTGCCGACGGCACGCTCTATACAGGCTACACAGATGATTTAGACAAAAGACTTACCGTCCACAACAGCGGCAAGGGCGCAAAATATACAAGATCACGCCTGCCTGTTGTTTTGGTATATTCAGAATCGCACGAAAGCAAAAGCGATGCGCTAAAGCGTGAACTTGCCATCAAAAGTATGTCCCGAAAAGAAAAACTTGAACTTATCGGCAAAGAAAAAGAATAAAATAAACATAAAGACGAGCCACCCTCATCTGTAAGAGGGCGGCTCACCTTTTTTACCTGAAAGGAGATTTTTAAGACACAGCAACAGAACTAACTCTGCCTGCTTTATCTCATATTAGTTGCAGCCACAGCCGCAGCCGTTATTGCTGTTTGAAACACCACAGCCACAGCCGTTGTCACAGCCGAAGCAGCCGCTGCCAAAGAGCAGGATTATGATGATCCACCATACATTTCCGCAATCGTCATCACAGCCACAGCCGTTGTTGCTCAAGAGGAGAAGGATGATTATCCACCACCATGAATTGCCGTTACCAAAGTTGCACATATTAATTTCCTCCTTGTTTTTTACGCTCTCGCGCTGTTCTACAATATATTTACTCAGCTTCAGACAATTGTGTGCACGGTTTTCTTGTGTTATAATGAGAAAGTTATGAAAACAAGTGATTTTTACTATAATTTACCGCAAGAGCTCATTGCGCAGACACCGGCAGCAGTCAGAAGCGATTCACGACTGCTTATTTATGACCGTGCTAATAAGTCGCATCGTGACGGCGTTTTTACAAACATACTTGATTATCTTCACGAAGGGGATGCCCTTGTTCGCAATGTAACACGAGTAATTCCGGCAAGGCTGTACGGAAAGCGTGAAGAAACAGGTGGCATGATGGAATTTTTGCTTTTGAAGCGCAAAACTGACGGACGTTTTGAAGCATTGGTGCGTCCGGGTCGGCGTGCAAAGGAAGGTCTTGTTTATGTTGTCAATGATGAACTTTCGGTTGAGATAAATGAGCCTACCGATGCAGGCGGAAGAATTGTCACGCTTCACTATGACGGCATATTTGAAGAAGTGCTCGATCGTGCAGGCGAAGCTCCGCTTCCACCCTACATAACCGAGCGTGTATCAGATAAAGAACGCTATCAAACAGTATATGCACTCGTAAACGGTTCTGCCGCCGCTCCAACAGCAGGGCTTCACTTCACTAATGAACTTCTCTCGGAAATAAAACAGCGAGGCATCATCATTGTCGATGTTCTGCTCCATGTCGGGCTCGGCACATTCCGTCCCGTATCGGTCGAAAATGTTGAAGAACATCATATGCATTCGGAATATTTCGAAGTAAGTCAGGAAGCGGCAGATAAAATAAACACTGTCCGCAAAAACGGAGGCAGGATATTTGCCGTCGGAACAACTACCTGCCGCACGCTTGAAAGCGCAGCACTTGACGATGGAACCATTCGTGCAATGAAGGGCAACACCGATATCTTCATCAAGCCCGGATATAAATTCAAGGCAATAGACTCGCTTATAACCAATTTCCATCTGCCCGAATCAACTCTGCTCATGCTCGTAAGTGCAATGTGTTCACGAGAAGAAGTACTATCGCTTTATTCGCACGCAGTTGATGAGCGTTACCGTTTCTTTAGTTTTGGAGA
>JAFSFN010000103.1 GCA_017435185.1 Clostridia bacterium
GATCTCTTTGAATCACCCGATACTTCAATGGGCTTTGCAAGCTGAACTCTTTTTTGCGGAGCCGCTTGGAGCGTGACGTGGAATACTCCGCGTACAGTCTGTTCACGAATACCTGCTACCATGTCATCGAACATATCAAAACCTGCGTTCCGGTAAGCGACAACGGGGTCCTGCTGACCTATAGCCTGCAGACCGATACCCTGACGGAGCTGGTCCATTGCGTCTATATGGTCCATCCAGTGCGAGTCTACCGCGCGAAGCAGTACCATGCGTTCTATCTCTCACATGTCGGGTGCGCCGTCAAGCTCTGCCGCTTTTTCGGCAATATCCTGTTCACGCATATTGTAATACTGCATGAGTGCTTTTTCGCTCACACTCTTTATGTCGGCAATGGACTTGCAGTTGTCAAGTGCATTGCCAAGGTCAAGACCCGAAAGAGCAGCTATCTCTGCCTTGTAGCCTTCAAAATCCCAGTCCGATGACTTCATGTGCGGATTGAAGAATTGAGCCATTCTTGTGTCGATACATTCTTCTATCATTTGAGTGACGGATGAGCGGATGTCTTCACCCATGAGAACACTGCGGCGCTGGCCGTAGATTATCTCACGCTGTTTGTTCATGACATCGTCATACTGCAAAACATTCTTTCTAATATCGAAGTTGTGGGACTCAACTCGCTTCTGTGCGCCTTCTATCTGTTTTGAGAGTATGCCCATATCGAGAGGAATATTGTCCTCGGGATTGAGTCTGTCCATTATGAGCTTTATGCGCTCGCCGCCGAAACGCAGCATGAGTTCATCTTCAAGCGAAACATAGAAGCGTGTGGAGCCTGGGTCGCCCTGACGCCCTGCACGACCTCTGAGCTGATTGTCTATACGCCTTGATTCATGGCGTTCGGTGCCGATTATGTGGAGACCGCCCACGGATGCAACTTTATCGTGTTCTTCCTTGGTCTGCTTTGAATAACGCTCATATGCTTCGGCATATTTTTCGCGAGCTGCCAATATTTCTTCGTTGTCGGTGTCGGCATGAGAAGTTGCTTCTTCTATCAGTTCTTCATCCATGCCGTTTTGTTTCAATTCGGTGCGAGCCATGAACTCAGGGTTGCCGCCAAGCAGAATATCCGTGCCGCGGCCTGCCATGTTGGTGGCTATCGTGACCTTGCCGAACTTACCTGCCTGAGCAACTATCTCGGCTTCTTTGGCGTGGAGCTTTGCGTTCAAAACTTCGTGCTTGATGCCTCGACGCTTGAGCATTTCAGAGAGCATTTCACTCTTTTCAACGGATACTGTACCGACCAGTATGGGCTGACCTGTTGCGTGTACTTTTTCTATCTCGGCAACTACTGCGTTGAATTTGCCGCGTTCGCTTGAGAAAATAACATCGTTGTTATCGGTACGCTTTAACGGTTTGTTTGTGGGAACTTCGACAACATCCAGGTCGTAGATGCTCTGGAATTCGCCTTCTTCCGTTTTTGCGGTACCGGTCATGCCTGCGAGCTTTGAGTACATACGGAAATAGTTTTGGAATGTTATTGTTGCAAGCGTTTTGTTCTCACGCTCGACAACCACATGTTCCTTGGCCTCAAGTGCCTGATGCAGACCGTCGCTGTAGCGTCTGCCGAACATGAGACGACCGGTGAATTCGTCAACTATGAGCACCTTGCCGTCCTGAATGACATAGTCCTTGTCGAGAGTGAAGAGGGCATGTGCTTTAAGTGCCTGATTAACATGGTGGTTAAGCTCACTGTTCTCGGGTGCGCTGACATCATCTATGCCGAAATGTTTTTCGAGCTTCTTTATACCTTCCTGGGTGAGCATTATGGAACGAGCCTTTATATCGACCATATAGTCGCCGCTTTCTTCCTGAACTTCACCCATCATGAGCTCTGCCTTGGATTTCTTTTCTATGTTTGCGCCACGTTCGAGTGTGCGAACGAACTTGTCTGCTTTTTCGTACATATCGGTCGATTTTTCACCGTGACCCGATATGATGAGCGGCGTTCTTGCTTCGTCTATGAGTATGGAGTCAACTTCGTCAACTATAGCGAAGTTGAGTTCACGCTGAACCATCTGCTCACGGTAGACCACCATATTGTCACGCAGATAGTCAAAACCGAACTCGTTGTTTGTGCCGTACGTGATATCGCAGTTGTACGCGGCTCTGCGCTCGTCATTGTCGAGGTCATGGACTATGCAGCCAACGCTGACTCCCAAAAACTTGAATATTTTGCCCATCCACTGAGCATCACGCTTTGCAAGGTAATCGTTTACCGTGACTATGTGTACGCCCTTGCCCGTGAGTGAATTGAGATAGGCGGGGAGCGTTTCGGTAAGTGTTTTGCCTTCGCCTGTTTTCATTTCGGCGATTCGTCCCTGATGAAGAACCATGCCGCCAATGAGCTGAACGTCATAGTGGCGCTGACCTATCGTGCGAAGTGCAGCTTCGCGCACAACAGCAAAGGCCTCGGGCAGAATGCTGTCAAGCGATTCACCGCTCTGTATCCTTTTCCTGAATTCGTCTGTTTTGGCACGAAGTGCATCATT
This sequence comes from Clostridia bacterium, assembly GCA_017435185.1. GTDB lineage: Bacteria > Bacillota > Clostridia > Christensenellales > CAG-138 > RGIG3096. The sequence continues at coordinate 2,547 of JAFSFN010000103.1, forward strand.
GCTCAGAGCGTGAACAACACTTTCGTTTGCGTTTATCTTAGCCAGCATGGGCTTGAGCTTTTTAATTTGAGCTTCGGCTGTATTGCCGAGCAGTTTGTCAATAAAACTTGCCATAGTTTACCTCCGCATATTACTCTTATTGTACCATGTTCCGCTTCTTTTTACAACAACACAAGAAAGTGCCATATTGTTTTAATGACCTGTTAAAAAAGCGGATGTTTAATATATCTGTCGAATATGGTATAATAACCAAATGCTGATACTTAAAATAATATTATTGCTGACAGGAACTCTTTTTTTTGCAGACGGTTTAATTACGATGCTTATTACAAAACCTAATATGGGAACAGTGCTTCCGATGGTGCTTGCGATTCCCGTGTTTGTGTGTGCGGCGTTAATTGAATATCCCGTGATGCAGGTGCTCTTGGGTGTCGGCGTGATTGCATATGCTGTGTTTTTTGTTTTCGTTGCCGGCGTCTCATGCAGGCTGAAAGCGTTTGCTGCACGCAAGGCAAAAAACGGTGCTGATGTGCTCGTTGTGCTCGGTATGGGGCTTAAAGGTACAAAAATGCTTACAACGCTCAAGAAACGCCTTGAGAGAGCAAAGTCATATCTTGATGAAAATCCAAACACATATGTTTTGCTTTCAGGCGGCATGACTGAGGGAGCGCTCGTGAGTGAAGCGTCGGCAATGCGTGAATACCTTTTGCATAACGGCATTGAACAAAAACGCATAATTATCGAGGAACGTTCCGTAAGTACTGAGGAAAACTTTGTGTTTTCGGCTTCCGTTATAATCAAAAGATTCGGTAAAGATGCAAAAGTTGCATTTGTGACGACGAATTTTCATCTCATGCGTTCATACATGACAGCAAAAAATATGGGGCATGACTGGGAATGCTTCGGCGCAAAAGATGAATGGTTCATAGCGCCGAATAACTATTTGAGGGAATGTGCTGCCATAGTGCAGTATCTGCTTAAGGGGAAAATAAAATTATGATTACTGCTATTGTTATACCTGCATATAAGCCTGAAGAAAAACTTATTGAGCTTGTGCGCAGATTCGATAATGTCAGCGACATAAAAACGGTCGTTGTTGACGACGGAAGCGGAAGTGAATTTGAAAGCATATTCTCACAGCTTGATGACAGCGTGACATTGCTTCGTCATGAGGTCAATAAGGGCAAGGGAAGAGCGCTCAAAACTGCGATAGCGTATATCAAAGACAATATGACAGAGTGTGATGCGATAATAACGGCGGATGCAGACGGTCAGCACAAATTTGAAGACATAATCCGTCTGCGTGATACATTCCTTCAAAATCAACTGTCGCTTGTTACCGGCGGGAGAATGTTCGATGGAGATGTACCGCTTCGAAGCCGCTTTGGCAACACACTCACAAGACATGTTTTTGCCGCCGCAAGCGGCGTCAAAGTGAGGGATACGCAAACAGGCTTGAGAGCTTTCGGAAGGACTCATTTTGAAAGCTTTCTCAATATAGAGGGCGAACGCTACGAATATGAGATAAATATGCTTCTCTATGCGGCGCAGGAGGGTGTTGAGATAGTTGAGATACCCATTGCAACAATATATTATGACGATAATTCACACTCTCATTTCAATAAGTTCAGGGATTCGTTCAAGATATATCTGTGCTTTATAAAGTTTGCGAGTTCATCTTTTATTGCTTTTTTGATAGATTTCATACTGCTTCTGGTGTTAAAAGCATTGCTCACCGTGCCGCTTGGCAATGAGCTGTCTCTGCTTGTAAGTACCATAGGCGCAAGAATAATCAGCGCAAGCTGTAATTTTGCCATAAACCGAAAAGCGGTTTTTCACAGCAAGGAAAAGCTGCTTCCGTCGATATTGAAGTATGCCGCGCTGAGCATAACCATACTTGCGGCAAACTATCTGTTGCTGAGATTGCTCAACATAACACTTTCTGTGCCGCTTGCCTTGGCAAAGATAATAGTTGAAGTCTCTCTTTTTGTGGTGAATTTCTTTTTGCAGGGCAAACTCGTATTCAGAAAAAAGAAAAAGTGATTGAAAGAAGACAAAAGATATGGAAAAACCAGAGAAAATTAAGCGTGTACGCTTCAAAGTGTGGCTCATGGTATTAATCGATATATTGCTTATAGGTGCAGGCTCGAATGTTTTTGCACTGTTCCATCATGTGCTTCCGGAGATAGGAAAAGTGGCGGTTCCGGCGATCACTCCGTCGCCAACCCCTGCATCAACGCCGCAACCATTGCAGAGTGCAGAGCCTGCAATGGAAAGCGATACGCAGTTTTTCTTTGACGGCGTGTTTGCACAGGACGGTCAGTCTGAAAAGACAGAGAACAGCTATAAAAGCAAAAATGTCAGCATAACGCTCACAACACATGATGTTGACGACTTGAGATATTATGTTCAGGATATTTATGTCAGAAAGATAGACTATTTTAAGACAGCATTTGCTCAAGATACATTCGGGACAGGCATAAAGGAATATCCGTACGATATTGCACAGGAACATGATGCGATATGTGCTATATCGGGTGATTATTACGGTGCAAGAAAAAAGAGTGTCGTAATACGAAACGGTGTGCTTTACAGAAGCGATACATACGATGATATATGCGTAATATATAATGACGGCGTGATGCGTGTATTTGACGAAGATGAATTCGATGCCGAAAAAGAAATGCAAAACGGCGCATATCAGGCGTGGGATTTCGGCCCGAATCTGCTCAATGAGGACGGAACGCCCATCGAAAAATTCAACAGCAGGATAGCTTCCGAAAATCCGAGAACGGCAATAGGCTATTACGAACCCGGTCATTACTGTTTTGTGGTGGTTGACGGCAGGGGAGCAAATGGCTCGGACGGTCTTTCGCTCAAAGACCTTGCACAGCTCTTTGCGGACTTGGGTTGCAAGGCAGCATACAATCTCGACGGCGGCAGAACTTCATGCATGGTTATGTACGGAGAGATGATAAACAAACATTACGAGAGCAATTGCCGCAAGAGCAGTGATATAGTGATGATTTGCGACGAGGAGCAGTGAATATGAAAAAAGCCTTAAAAATAATACTTCCCAATCTGTGCATAGTCATTGCGGTGATGCTTCTTGTGTTTGTCTGCATCGACTATTATAATCCGGCAATGCAGTTCATCGACAACGATATAACAAAAGTGCTTATTTTTGTGCTGGCGCTTCTGTCGTTCATCGTTTCGATTGTATGCCTTTCATATGTGCTCAAAGATCAAAAATAGTGCGTTTTTACAGTCTGCTTATAACATAATTTATAGCAGGCTGTTTATTCGTAAAAAGCGTTATAGCACATCATTTCATTATTGTTGTGGAAATTTTGTTTAATTGTGGTAAAATAAACAAAGTATAAAGATACTAAATTCAGATTTTTAATTTAGGAGGATAAATAATCATGGCAAAGAAAACCGTAGAAGATGTATCAGTAAAGGGTAAAAAGGTCTTAGTCCGCGTTGACTACAATGTACCCATTACCTACAAACAGGAAGTAACCGACGATAAAAGAATCGTAGCGGCACTTCCCACCGTTGAATATCTTCTCAAGAACGAAGCAAAGGTCATCCTCTGCTCACACCTTGGCCGTCCCAAGGGTCAGAAGAACCCCGCTATGTCACTTGCACCCGTTGCAAAGAGATTGGCAGAACTTCTTCCCGACACAAAAGTCACTTTCGTTAACGATTGCATCGGCGAAGAAGTCGAAGCAGCCGCAAACGCTCTCAATGATGGTGAGATCCTCTTGCTTGAGAACCTCCGTTTCTATGCAGAAGAAGAAAAAAACGACGAAGAATTTGCAAAGAAGCTCGCAAGCATAGCTGAGATTTTTGTTTCCGATGCTTTCGGTACAGTACACAGAGCACATGCTTCAACAGCAGGCGTAGCAAAGTATTTGCCCGCAGTAGCAGGCTTCCTCATCGGCAAGGAATTGTCCGTCATGGGTGCAGCTCTTGAAAATCCCGAGCGTCCTTTCGTTGCTATATTGGGCGGCGCAAAGGTCAAGGATAAGATTGGCGTTATTAAGAACCTCTTGAGCAAGTGCGACAGCCTCATCATCGGCGGCGGCATGGCTTATACATTCCTCAAGGCAAAGGGCTATGAAATCGGCAAGTCGCTTCTCGATGCAGACAATATCGAGCTTGCAAAGGAACTCATGGCTGATGCTGAAAAGCGCGGCGTAAAGCTTCTTCTCCCCATCGACACGGTTGTTGCCGATGATTTCAAGGAAGATGCAAACTACAAGACAGTTGATTCCGCAGAAATTCCTGCTGATTGGGAAGGTCTTGATATCGGTGAAAAGACAAGAGAATTGTTCGCAAACGAGATCAAGAGCGCAAAGACAGTCATCTGGAACGGACCCATGGGCGTATTCGAGTTTGCTAACTTTGCAAAGGGCACAAGTGCTGTTGCAGCAGCATGCGCAGAGTGTGAAGGCACGACAATAATCGGCGGCGGCGACTCAGCTTCCGCAGTTAAAAAGCTCGGCTTTGCAAAGCAGATGACACACATCTCCACAGGCGGCGGCGCAAGCCTTGAATTCCTTGAGGGTATCGAGCTTCCCGGCGTAGCAGCACTCAACGATAAGTAATTGATTTTGAAAGGATAAAAAAATGCGTAGACCTATAATTGCAGGCAACTGGAAAATGAATATGACTCCCTGCGAGGCGGAAACTCTTATAACAGAGCTTATTCCCCTCGTAAAGGACGCAAAGTGCGATGTTGTTATTTGCCCTCCTTTTGTAGACCTCTATAAAGCTGTAGAGCTTACAAAGGGAACAAATATCAAAGTCGGCGCACAGAACATACACTGGACTGAAAAAGGTGCTTTCACAGGCGAAATCAGTGCGGCAATGCTCAAGTGCGCAGGCGCTGAATATGCAATCATCGGCCACAGCGAGCGCAGACAGTACTTCGGCGAAACAGACGAAACAGTCAATATGCGTGCAAAGGCTGCAATAGCAAACGGCATCACACCCATAATCTGCGTCGGCGAGAGTCTTGAACAGAGAGAAAACGGCGAAACAGCAGAGCTTGTAACAAAGCAGATCACTCTTGACCTTGAAGGCATAGAGGGCAGCGATGTTGCAAACCTCATAATCGCTTACGAACCCATATGGGCAATCGGCACAGGTAAGACAGCAACTTCCGAGCAGGCAAATGAAACTATCGGCGTTATAAGGAGCGTTATCAGAAAGCTCTACGGCGATACAGTAGCAGATGCTGTCCGTATCCAGTACGGCGGAAGCATGAACCCCAAGAATGCAACAGAACTCATGGCAATGAGCGAGATAGACGGCGGCCTCATCGGCGGTGCAAGCCTTAAAGCGGTTGATTTCTCCAATGTTGTGAATTATTGAGGCAAAAATGGATAAAAAACTTACAGCACTTATAATACTCGACGGCTTTGGTTGCCGCAGTGACAATGACGGCAACGCAATAAAGTGTGACGGAGTAAAGAATGTAACGGCACTTATGAAGAAGTACCCCAATACTCAGATAATGGCTTCGGGCGAGGATGTTGGCCTCCCCGACGGCCAGATGGGTAATTCCGAGGTAGGTCATCTCAATATCGGCGCAGGACGCATTGTTTATCAGGAACTTACACGCATAACAAAGTCAATAAAGGACGGCGACTTCTTCAAAAAAGAAGAGTTTTTGGAAGCTGTTGAAAACTGCAAAAAGCATGACAGTGCATTGCATCTCATGGGCCTTTGCAGTGACGGCGGCGTTCACAGCCACCTTGAGCATTTGTATGCGCTTGTCAAGCTCGGTCATGAGAGCGGCTTGAAGAAGATATATATTCATTGCTTCATGGACGGACGTGATGTTCCTCCCCAGAGCGGCAAAGATTTCATAGCACAGCTTCAGAATAAGCTCGAAAGCATAGGCGGCGGCGAAATAGCTACGGTTATGGGGCGTTACTATGCTATGGACAGAGACAATCGCTACGAGCGTGTTGAAAAAGCGTATGCTGCCATGGTATACGGCGAGGGTGTATATGCCGAAGATGCACTGCAAGCAATGCAGGCTTCGTATGATGACGGTGTAACAGACGAATTTGTTGTTCCCACAGTCATAACAAAGAACGGAAAGCCGATAGCTTCCATAAGCGCAAATGACAGTGTGATATTCTTCAACTTCCGTCCCGACAGAGCAAGAGAGATAAGCAGAGCTTTCATATTCTCCGACTTTGACGGCTTTGAGCGCAGAAACGGATTCTTCCCGCTTTACTATGTCTCAATGACACAGTATGACAAGACATTCGGAGACAGACTTAAAGTTGCATTTAAGCCTGATTCACTCAAGAACACATTGGGCGAATATCTTTCAACTCTCGGCAAGACACAGCTTCGTATTGCCGAAACGGAGAAGTATGCTCATGTCACATTCTTCTTCAACGGTGGCGTTGAAGCTCCCAATGATGGAGAGGACAGGGCGCTTATTCCGTCACCCAAGGTTGCAACTTATGACCTGAAGCCGGAAATGAGTGCATACGAGGTCGCGAAGGAAGCGGTAAAGCGTATCGAGAGCAAAAAGTACGATGCAATGATACTCAATTTCGCAAATCCCGATATGGTCGGACACACGGGCGTCATGGGAGCGGCGGTCAAAGCTGTTCATGCGGTTGACGAGTGCCTCGGCAAGGTCATAGATGCAATTCTTGCAAACGGCGGCAGAGCTGTTATATACTGATCGTGGTCAAAGTGCATGGCAAAGGCGATCGGGCGCGCCTTCTGCAGGAAGATATCCTTGAAATGGATGTTCCGGCAGCCGCAGTTCTCGATTTCGCCCTCCTGCACCATGACCCAGTTGATGCCGTCGTATTCGGCCGCGCCGTCCTCATGGCAGGGGCAGGTTTCGGAAACGTATTCGGTCCAGTCGGGCTCCATGCAGACGCGGTAGAGGCGGCCGTTGGCGACGACGGTATCGGAGTGCTGAACCTTCATGCCCTTATACCAGCGGCACCAGGAGCCGGCGAGGATGCGGCAGAAGAAGCCGGTGGTATCGACGTCGTCCAGATCATAGCAGTTTTCAATAACGCCGTCCTCAATCCAGCCCAGCTGCGGGTTGGAGGTGGCGTAGTCATGCGCGTTGAGGGCGATGGGGTCGTCGAAGGTGCGGAAGATGCCATTGCGGATGACGAACTTGCTGCCCGGGCCCAGATGAACGCCGTCCTTGTGACCTTCGATGTGAACGTTCTCCACGCGGATATTTTCGAAGGTGCAGATCTGGATGCCGAAGCTTTCCTTATGCAGATCCATGCACTCGAATTCATCGATCACGAGGTTCTTAATATAGTAGAAGGAGACCTGCCCGATCAGACCGACGATCTGCCGGACGCCCTGATGAA
>JAFSFN010000104.1 GCA_017435185.1 Clostridia bacterium
ACCGTGCATTTTTGCCCGGCATAGAAGAGCTTAAATTGCCTGACGATGCATTTGGCTATGACAGCGTGATAACGGTTGACTGTGCAGACTTGGTGCGTACAGGCAGCGCAGAAAAAATAGCTAATCAGGCAAAATACACGCTGAATATAGATCACCACAAAACAAACGATATGTACGCGCAGATAAATTGCGTTGACGGCGAAGCTGCCGCTGTGGGCGAGCTTATTTTCAAACTCGCACAGAGCCTCGGCTTTGTTTTTGATGTCGATACGGCAGTTTGCGTTTATACTGCCATAATGACTGATACGGGTAATTTCTCATATTCAAACACAAGTGCGTTCACTTTTGAAGCGGCATCAAAACTCAAGGCAGTGGGGATAGACAGCTGTAATATAAACCGTATGGTCTACAGGAGCGTGCCGTATAACAAACTCAAATTAACGGGACTTGCAATAAATAAAATGCAGCTTGCGCTTGACGGCAGGTTCGGTTACTGTGCACTCACACGAGCGGAGATGGCGTCTGTGGGCGCTGCCGATGTGAGTGTTGAGGGGATAATCGACAATATCCGTGATGTAGAAACGGTCGAGTTTGCGGCATTCATTCACGAAAAAGAAGAAAAGACATTCCGTGTCAGCCTGCGTTCAAAAAACGTGGTTGATGTAGGGAAAGTGGCGGCACGCATGGGCGGAGGCGGCCATGCACGAGCCGCAGGCTATACCGCATACGGCGAAGTAAAACAGGTGGAAGCACAGCTTTTGGAAATGGCGGAGAATGAACTGAATGGCTGATTTTGAAGGCGTTGTTAATGTTCTCAAGCCGCCGGGAATGACATCCAGTGATGCGGTGTGCGACCTGAGATATATATTTGACATGAAAAGAGTAGGGCATATGGGGACGCTTGACCCCGGTGCCGCAGGCGTATTGCCGATAGCGTTGGGCAGGGCAACACGCCTGTTTGATTATCTTGTAGAAAAACAAAAACACTATATTGCCGAAATTTCATTCGGTGAGGCGACCGATACGCAGGATTCATACGGAACGGTCATCGAAACTTCCGACAAAACAGTTGCGCTTGAGGAATTGCAGGCGGTATTGTCTTGCTTTTGCGGTGAGATAGTTCAGCAAGCTCCGATATATTCGGCACTCAACCAAAACGGCGTCAAGCTGTACAAGCTCGCAAGACAGGGCAAGGAAATAGAACAAAAATTCAGAAATGCAACAATATACGGATTGTCAGTGATAAGGCAGACGGGTGATAACAGATTTTTGTTGGATGTCGTATGCTCAAAGGGTACATATATCCGCACGCTTTGCCATGATATAGGCAGAAAACTTTCAGCCTGTGCACACATGGCTTTCTTGCTTCGTGCTTCAACAGGCATTTTCACGCTTGAAAATTCGTTCTCGATAGCTCAGCTTCGTGACATGAAAGCGCATGGTGAACTTGAAAATGCAGTAATGAGCGTTGAAAATGTGCTGGCAAATTTTGAAACGCTAAATCTCAAACTCACAAGCAGCAGACTTTTTCATCTTGTAAACGGCATATGCGCACCCATAGGTGATGATGTGCAGGTAAAAGAAAATGTTCCCTTGCGGCTGTACTGCAACAACAAATTTTTGGGTGTTGGCATCGTCGAAAACGGCGAAGTGCGTCTTGCCCTGAACTTTCGGGAGGAAAAATGAAAGAGATGGGCACAGTTGCGGCGCTTGGAACTTTTGACGGCGTGCATATGGGACACCGCACACTGATAGAAAAAGCGCTTCATAAAGCCGAAGAAAACGGCTTCAAAACTATCATATATACTTTTTCAAACCACCCCATGACAGTCATGTCAAGTTCTCCCAAACTGCTTATGACATCAAGTGAACGCATTTGTTGCCTTAAAAGTTTTGGGTGCAGTGTTGTTGCGGATGAGTTTGATACAGAGCTTGCAAACACATCAGCTAGAGATTTTGCACTTATGCTCAAAGAACGCTTCAATATGAAAATTGCCGTTGCCGGCTATAACTATTCTTTTGGAAAAGGCGGCAGGGGCGATGTTGAAATGCTTAAACAGCTCGGTGAAGAACTCGGCTTTGAAACGGTAATAGCTCAAAAGGTGACATACGGCAGTGAGGGTGTTTCAAGCTCGCGAATACGAAAATGCATAGAAAACGGCGATATAAGGCTCGCGAATGCAATGACGGTAAGCCCTTTTTCGCTTTCGGGAGAGGTAATAGCGAACAAACATATCGGCTCGACAATAGGCTTTCCGACTGCAAATATCGGAGTGTGCGAAGAAAAAGTCCTGCCTAAAGCAGGAGTGTATGCGGTCACTGCTCATATTCGAGACAAGGTGTTCAACGGTGTGACAAATATCGGCACGAATCCCACGGTTAACGGAACAAAAACAACCATTGAAACGCATATTATCGGCTTTGATGGCGATATATACGGTGAGGAACTCAAAATAGAATTTATCGACAGAATACGTGATGATAAAAAATTCGCATCAATAGACGAGTTGAAAGCGCAGATTGCAAAAGACATATTGTTCTTTGCTTAGGCAGTTGTAAAAAATTCCGTCAGGTGGTACAATCGAAATAAAAAAACGGAGTAAATAACTATGCTGTTTTCAAGTAGTATATTTCTCTTTCTGTTTTTGCCGATAGTTCTTATAGGCTATTATGTTTTGCCTAAAAAACTTCGAAATATATGGCTTTTGATAACAAGCCTTGTTTTCTATGCATGGGGCGAACCGAATTTTGTATTCGTTCTCATGGCATCTATTCTTTTGAATTATGTGTTCGGTCTTATAATAGACAGGGTAAGGGCAAACAAAAAAATTTCCAAGCTCGTTCTTGCGTTGATGGTAACGCTGAATTTAGGCCTGCTTTTCGTCTATAAATATCTCGGTTTTGCGATAGATAATCTCAACGCGATTTTCGGAAATGTGCTCCCCGTTGTTGAAATAGTGCTTCCGATAGGCATATCGTTCTTCACATTTCAGGCAATGTCATATGTTATTGATGTATACAGAGGGAATGGCGAGGTACAGAAAAATCCGCTCAATGTCGGCCTTTATATTGCATTGTTTCCTCAGCTTGTCGCAGGCCCGATAGTTCGCTATCAAACTGTTGCCGATGAAATTAAAAACCGCAAGGAAACGCTGGATGATTTCAGTGACGGCGTAAAACGCTTTATAGCAGGCCTTGCAAAAAAGGTAATGCTTGCGGACATTCTTTCAATGGTGTCCGATGTTGCATATTCGGCAAATGCTGCAGGTGACGGCAGTTTGAGCGTTTCTTTTGCATGGCTCGGCGCAATATGCTATGCATTTCAGCTCTTCTTCGATTTTGCCGGCTATTCCGACATGGCGATAGGTATGGGCAAAATGTTCGGCTTCCATTTCCTTGAAAATTTCAATTATCCGTTTATTTCCGCATCGGTATCCGAATTGTGGAAAAGGTGGCATATATCATTGGGTACCTGGTTCCGTGACTATCTCTATTTCCCGCTTGGCGGATCGAGAGTTAAGACAAAGAGCAGACTCATATTCAACTTTTTTGTTGTATGGTCACTTACGGGTCTTTGGCACGGAGCAAGCTGGAATTATATAACATGGGGCTTGATGTATTTTGTGTTGCTCACATTTGAAAAACTCACCGGTATCCCCGGCAGATTTAAGAATAAATGGGCAAAAGCGGGATACAGAGTGTTTACATTGCTTGCATTCTTATTGGGTCTTGTATTTGTTCGTGCAAACAATATGACGGAGGCATTTAGGTACATAGCCACATTGTTCGGATTTACAAGCAATGTTTTGCATACGGCATACACGACTTATATACTCAAAAACAACTTAGTACTGTTGATATTTGCTGTGCTTTTGAGCACGCCTGTTTTCAAAATTTTGAGAGAGAAATGTGCGGAAAAGCCCATGCTTGAAAAGATGGCAAAAATCGTCGTACCCATAGTCTATCTTGCAATGTTCTTTGTTTCGACATCGTGGCTTGTTATAGGCACGCATCATCCGTTTATATACTTTAATTTCTGAGGTGGGCAACGATGAAACAGTTTTTTAAGAATTTGACATTCAATAAAATTTGCTCAATAGCGTTTATAACTCTGTTCGCCGTTATACTCTTCCTCATGGCGGTAGGCGGCAGACACAGAGTAATAACCGCGCTCAGAAATGCCGAAGGCAAAAGTATAGTTGAAATTAAAGACGATATAGATTCAACATATAATGACGGGGTATACCGTAAGTTCGACTATATAAATCTTTGCGGACTCAGCGCAAGACTTATGGGCATGAATGAACTTAACGGCATAATAAAACTCAACAATGGTCATTTGAGCGATATACCCGGAGTTGCCGAGTATGACGAGAAGAACGCAGAAAAACTTTATGAGTTCAAAACATATCTTGACAATAAGGGAATAGACCTTTTGTATATGCAAGTGCCCATGAAGGGCGGCGAGAACAGCGGACTCAATCCCGAAGGCCGTGATGACAGCGGTGAAATGCTCTACGCTTCTTTGGCCGCATCACTTGAAAAATACGGCATAAACACATTGAACATGAAGCAGGAAATAAAAGAAAGCGGTGCGGATTATAATGAGTCTTTCTATGTTACCGACCATCATTGGACTATACGCACAGCCTTTTTTGCTTACTCACGCATAATTGACTTTTTCAATGAGAATTTCGGCACTTTCATTGATGCAAAATATACCGACTTAAACAATTTTGACATCACAATGTATGAAAAGCTCTTCCTTGGTTCTCATGGAAAGAAAGTCGGTGCTTATTTTACGGAACGCGGCATGGACGATTTCGAACTCATCACTCCAAAGGAAGAACTCGATTCGGAACTTGTGTTTGATATAATCTCCAAGAACAAAGTCAGAAAGGGTAATTTCAAAGAGGCGCTCATAGAAGAAAGCTATCTTGAATACGGCGCATACTTTGAACTCAACCCTTACGGCGCATACTTGGGCGGCAACTATGCACTTGCAAAGATAACCAATGAAAATGCGCCCTGCGATAAAAAAATATTGATGCTCACAGATTCATGCGGTTATCCCGTTATCAGCTTCATGTCGCTTGTGTTCAAAGAGATTGAATATGTCGATTTGCGCTATTACCGTGATTCATCATTCGTAGATGTGCTTGAATCTTACGATCCCGATATAATGCTTTTTGCATACGGTATGCCGAGAGTACTCAGTAATGATGCATTTGAGTTTTTTGAAAAATTGGAAACAGAACCCAAAAGAGAATAAATGCTTTACAAAACGAGTATAATTGTGTTATACTCTCAAACGCAACCGATTGCTATGCTTGGCGAGTCTCCAACGCTTTGCTTGGCTTTCGGGGGTAATTAAAATTTATTTGGAGGATTTGCAAAATGCAGACAAAACAGGAAATTATCGAACGCTTTAAGCTCCACGAGGGTGACACGGGTTCACCTGAAGTTCAGATCGCTCTTCTCACAGAGAGAATCAACCACCTCAATGAGCACCTCAAGCTCAACAAGAAGGACCATCACTCCCGTCGCGGCCTTTTGAAGATGGTTGGTAAGCGTCGCGGTCTTTTGAACTACCTCAAGGAGAAGGATATCGAGAGATACAGAGCAGTTATCGCAGCTCTTAACCTCAGAAAGTAATAAAGAATTAAAAGCGAAACGGCTTGGCATCATAATGCTGAGCCGTTTTTTGTTATCGGTATGTGAATTATATAAATATTGTCGTGCAAATAGTAGGAATATAGGATATAATAAACAGGTTATGAATTATATGTAAGAAAGAGGAGTATGAGATGCAGAGAACATTTCAAACACAGATTGCAGGAAGGACGCTGACTGTTGAAACAGGCAAGTATGCCGAGCAGGCAGGCGGTTCCTGCTTGCTCAGATGCGGTGACACAGCCGTTTTGGTTTGTGCGACCGTTGCAAAAAGTGCCAGAGACGGCGTTGACTTTTTGCCTTTGTCGGTAGAATTTGAAGAAAAGATGTATTCCGTAGGTAAGATCCCCGGCGGCTTTATCAAGCGTGAGGGACGCCCCACGGAGCGTGCGATACTCACATCAAGACTCATCGACAGACCGCTCCGTCCGCTCTTCCCCAAGGGCTTCTACAACGACATTCAGGTTGTTGCGACAGTTCTTTCCGTTGAGCAGGATATTCAGCCCGATGTTTTGGCTATGATTGGCTCATCAATTGCGTTGGCAATAAGTGAAGCTCCTTTCATGGGCCCCACAGGTGCTGTCAGCGTCGGTTATGTTGACGGTGAGTATATAATCAACCCCAACTGCGAACAGCGTGAGAAGAGCAGACTTGCATTGACAGTTGCCGGAACAAAAGACGCTGTTATGATGGTCGAAGCAGGCGCAAATGAACTTACCGAAGCGGAAATGCTCAAGGCTATTTTGCTTGCACATGAAGAAATAAAGAATATTGTTGAATTTATCAACGAAGTAGCAGCT
>JAFSFN010000105.1 GCA_017435185.1 Clostridia bacterium
ATCTTTTTATTATGGTGGGTTTCTATAAGTTCGATGTCAAAATCGTCGGGAATGAGCTCGTGCATTTTTGCAAGCACCATTTTCATTATTGCGATACCGAGCGAATAATTTGAGCTGTAGAGCACCGGCACTGTTTCGGCGAGTGCTTTCAGCTTTTGCATATCATCAGCTGTATAGCCTGTTGTACCGCTGACAAGTGCGGTTTCGGTACGCTTTGCATATTCGCACAGCGGAGCAAGCATATTTGGATGCGAAAAGTCGATTATAACATCGGCTGTCTTGCCCATATAGGGCAAATCGGCAAGCTGGTCTATGTCTATGCTTCCCATATACTCGCAATCTTCGCTTGCATTTATCACATCTTCGAGCATCTTGCCCATTTTGCCGTAGCCAAAGAGCAATATCTTGGTCATTTGATAAGACCCACTTTCCTCATTTCACAAGCGAGCTTGTTTCTGTTTTGCTCGCTCATCTCGCAAAGGGGCAGACGATAACCGCCGACATTCATTCCCATGAGGTTCATTGCTTCCTTGACGGGAATGGGGTTTACTTCGATGAAAAGAGCATTTATAAGGTCAAGATACTTTATCTGTGCTTCTCTTGCCTTTTCAACATCACCGTTCAAGAAATCCATGACCATGTCATGCGTTTCATCCGGCATTATGTTTGCAAACACGGAAATGACGCCCTGGCCGCCCAGTGAGAGCACCGGAACTACCATGTCATCATTGCCGCTGTAAAGCACGAAATCATCGCTGAGGTAACGAGCTATTTTTGCCGTATAGCTGATGTTGCCGGATGCTTCTTTTATGCCTGTGATATTCTGGTGCTTTGAGAGCTTTTCAACGACAGTCTCGGGAATACTGCAGCCTGTACGGCCGGGAACATTATAAAGTATTATGGGCAGATCGACATTGTCCGCAACCGATGCGAAATGTCTGTACATACCCTCTTCATTTGCTTTGTTATAGTACGGGGAGATGAGCAAAAGGCCATCAACGCCCTCATCCTGAAGACGCTTGCTCTTTGCCATAGCGGTTGTGGTGCAGTTGGAACCGCCGCCTGCTATGACAGGAATGCGTCCGTTCACTTTTTTGACTGTGAAACGGCATATGTCATCGTCTTCTTCGTGAAGTGTAGTCGATGCTTCACCTGTTGTGCCCAGTATTACAAGGCCATCAGTTTTGTGTGAAAGATGCCAGTCCAAAAGCTCGTCGAGCTTTGAGAAGTTAACGCTTCCGTCTTCATTGAAAGGTGTTATGAGCGCTACGATTGAACCTTTGAGTGTCTTCATCTTTTTATCATTCTCCCAAATTTATTATTTATGTTTGTTTTATCGCGGCTTTGCCTGCAATATCATGTTTTACAACATAGTCTTTCTTAATTCTTCGCCCGACTTTGAGCTCAAATACGCAGGCGGAACATCGAATATAGTATTTGCGCCGCTTTTCCCTTCTTTATTCATGCGAACAACGGCTCTTGCCAAGGCTGTAAGCACGCTTGCTGTGAACTCGGGATTTGAATCAAGTTTCAAACTATATTCTATAACATGAGTATTCTCTTTGGCAATACCCGTTCTTCCTGTTTTTATTACAAAACCGCCATGCGGCATTGTGTTGTGTTTTGCCTTGAATTCGTCCATTTCAAGAAAAGTTACGGTCGTATTGTAATCCGCAAAATAATTCGGCATCGTGACTATTTCTTTTTCAATGCGTTCTTTGTCGGCGCCCTCAGCCGCAACAACATAACATTCACGCAGATGTTTATCCCTTGTTGTGAGGCTTTCCGCCTCACCCTGCCTTGCTTTTTCCATTGCTTCTTCTATGGGTACAGTGTACTGCCTTGCGTCCAAAACGCCCTCTATTCTGCGTATGGCATCCGAATGACCCTGACTGACTCCCCTGCCCCAAAATGTCGCTTCACTGCCGCAGGGCAATATTGAATCGCTGTACAGCC
>JAFSFN010000106.1 GCA_017435185.1 Clostridia bacterium
AGAATAAATGTGCTTAATGAAATGAAAGAAGCGCACGAGGGCTATCTTTCAAGTGTTCGTCGCGTGCTGGATGACAGAAAGCGCAACTCACAGCTGCGTCAAGCTATAAACGGTGTTGTCGCTGAGCTTATGCGTGTTCCGAAAGAATACGAAACTGCTGTTGAGACATCTCTCAATACTTCTTTGCAGAATATTGTAACCAATACGGAAGAAGACGCAAAATTTGTTATCGAATATTTGCGCCGTAATAATTATGGGCGAGCTACAATGTTGCCTGTTTCCGTAATGCGTTCAAGAATGCTCACAAAAGAAGAAATGGATTGCTGTCAAACCGACGGTTTTATAGGAATTGCTTCCGACCTTATTGAATTTGACGAACAATACCGAGGCGTTTTTGAAAATCTGCTTGGTCGTACAGCCATTGTAAAAGATATTGATACAGCAATACTTATAAGCCGAAAAGCGTCAGCAGGTTTCCGAATAGCTACTTTACAGGGTGATATAATTGCTCCGGGCGGTGCAATGACGGGTGGAAGCATCCAAAAGCGAGAGTTTACGCTGTTGGGCAGAGAAAGAGAAATCAATGACCTTGTGAGCAACTCGCAAAGAATTAAAAAGCAGCTTGATGAAGACAGAAAAGCAATCAAGAACAAGCGATTTGAGACTGAAACGGCTAACAACAAACTCGAAGGAATGTCTGACGAATATGAAAAAGAAAGCCTTGAGCTTGCAAAGCGTGAAGAAAAGCTCGAGATAATAAATGTTTATTATGATGAGAAAAATGCTGCTATTGAAAAGATAGAGCTTGAACGCAGTAGGATAAACGATGATATAGCCGACATAGATGCGCAATGTGCACTTGCAAAAACAGAGCAGGAAACACTCTCTACTGCCAATGTTGCTACGGACGATGAAATAAAACAACTGCACACAGAGCTTGCAACGCTAAAGAATGAATATTCTGCCGTTAATGAAGAAGAGACTGCGTGCAGACTTGAACTGGTGGGAATAGAAAAAGAATTCAACAATCTTGAATCTGCATCTGTACGACTTATAAAAGAGACAGAAAATGTTCAACGCATTCTTGCAGAGGAAAAGTTGCGCAGAAAGAATCAGGAAGATGAGATAGCTGTGCTCAATCAGCAGCTTAAAGCAATGGACATAAAATTGCAGACAGGGCAGGAAGATATTTCTCTGCTCAATAATGCTATTGCGGCCAAGACAAAGGAAAGAGAAAACACGGTCTTAAAACTGACAGAATTAAGAAATAAAAAGGATTGTATAACGGCTGAAATTTCAGCAAGACAGGAACGCAGTCATAAGGTTGAACTTGCTGTTACAAAACTTCAGCTTGAGATAGCCAACTTAACCGATAGAATATGGGAAGACTATGAATTGACATATGAAAATGCGCTTGCATTCAAGCGTGATATTTCTGTTGCCATAGAATCCGCAAAGGTCAATGAAATACGCCATGAAATTCGAATTCTCGGTGATGTTAATGTATCATCCATCGAAGAATATAAAAGTGTAAAAGAGCGTTTTGAAGCGTTGTCGATACAGTATAACGATCTTACGCGCGCCGAAAGTGATCTGAGAAAACTTATCGATGAGCTTATGGACGCTATGAAAGATGAGTTTACCCAAAAATTTGAACTTATACAAACAAATTTCACTCAGGTATTTGCAGAGCTTTTCGGTGGAGGTCATGCCGAACTTGTATTGTCTGATAAAAACGACATACTGAATTGTGATATAGATATAATAGCGAGACCTCCGGGAAAGAAATTACAGCTCTTATCATTGCTTTCGGGCGGCGAACGTGCTTTGACCGCAATTGCGCTCTTGTTTGCGATATTGAAGCTGAAACCGACTGCGTTTTGCATACTTGATGAGATTGAATCTTCGCTTGATGAGGCCAACGTTTCCAACTTTGCTCGCTATATCAAGCATTATTCAAACGATACACAGTTTATACTGATAACACACCGAAAAGGCAGCATGGAAGTGTGCAACGCATTATACGGTGTTGCAATGGAAGAAAAAGGCATATCAAAGATAGTTTCCGCAAAATTCAATGAAAGCGAGATAATATAAAATGGAAAAGAAAATGGGCTTTTTTCAAAAACTCAAGCAAGGCTTGACAAAAACAGGCGGAGGTCTGCTTTCAAGCATATTCGGAGCATCCGACGAGAAGGTGAATGAAGAGTTCTACGAAGAACTTGAAGAAGCAATGATAATTGCCGATATGGGCATGCTCACCGTTGAAAAGATAATAGATACTTTGCGTGAAAGAATATCCGAAGAAAGAATCAAAGACCGTATAAGTGCAAAAGAAGTTCTGATAAAAATACTTGCAGACATGATGCGTCCCGATACGGATTTTGTTAAAAATAATGAAAAGGCTGTGCTTCTTATTGTAGGTGTTAACGGTGTCGGCAAAACAACATCTATAGGAAAGCTCGCAACTTATTATAAGTCAAACGGCATGGCACCCGTTATGGCCGCGGCGGATACATTTCGTGCCGCCGCCGCAGAACAGCTTACTGTGTGGGCGACTCGTGCCGATGTTCCCATAATAAAACATGCAGAGGGAGCCGACCCTGCGGCTGTTGTTTTTGATGCAGCGGCATCTTTTAAGGCAAAGAGTAAAGATATATTGCTTTGCGATACGGCCGGCAGATTGCATAATAAAAAGAATCTCATGAATGAGCTTGAAAAGATATGCCGCGTGATATCACGCGAACTTCCCGATGTTCGCACTGAAGTGTTGCTTGTAATAGACGCAACAACAGGTCAAAACGCGCTTATGCAGGCAAAAGCATTCAAAGAAGCAGCAAATCTTACCGGCATTATTCTTACAAAACTTGACGGAACAGCCAAAGGCGGCGTAGCTGTTGCTGTAAAAGAAGAATTGCAGATACCTGTTCGTTTTGTCGGTGTCGGTGAAGGTATCGACGACTTACTGGAATTTGACCCTGATGCATTTGCTCGTGCATTACTGGGAAAAGAAAAGAACGAATAAATAACCATATATTAAATAAAAATAGTAAAGAAAGGCAGGGAAAAGCATGGATAAGCTGACCGTTAACAACACATCAATTGCTTGTGATGAATCAAAGTTAAATAAAGAAGCCTTCTTTAAGCTGTCCTACGGCCTGTTCGTTCTGACAGCAAAAGACGGGGAAAAGGATAACGGCTGTATAATAAACACAGTAACACAGATAACCGAAACTCCCAACAGAACAATATCCATTGCGGTAAACAAGAGTAATTTTACTCACGATATGATAAAAAACACAGGGGAGTTCAATGTTTCCGTAATATCTCAAAAGGCAAAATTTGACCTCTTTGAGCGTTTCGGATTTGCA
>JAFSFN010000107.1 GCA_017435185.1 Clostridia bacterium
AAAATATCCTGCATCTACTAATGCTATTGGTGTCACAAAGAAATCTATCAAAAATAATAATAAAGTACATATAAACGTGCGCAATATGTAACTTTTTCCGAAAAAACTTTTTTTGTAAAAGAATATGCCGTATATAAAACCGTTTATCACACCTGCGGTAATTGGCGCAAGCAATGTGCTCGTACCGTTTTCCGTAACATATACATATTTCGATATGTCCACTACGCCATATTTGAATACAAGCAAAAACAGTGAAAACGCCAATGAAAACAACATTGTTTTTGCGGCATAATCTTTGTCAAGCCAAAAAAAAGCCCAGATACAAAGAGGTATATTTATAAGAAGTGTCATGTATCCGACACTGAAATCAAGTTTGTATTGAATCATAGTTGCAATACCGTTCAATCCTGCAGGCGCAAACGCATTCTGCAAAATGAACACCTCATAATTGACCGCCATGAGCAAAGCAAGACCCAAAACAATAAAATAATCGCGTATCTTTTTAATCATTTTTTCTCCGTATACAAAAGCATATTACTTTTACAAAAAGCGAAGCAGCGTTTTGCTGCTTCGCCTGAAAACTAAACTTGCATCAGAGCTGTACAAATCTCATAAGGATTATAGCAAGCTGTGAGCGTGTCACATTTGCTCTGGGCGAGATGACCTTGCCGGGTATACCTTCAAGTATGCCATTCTCAACTGCCCACGCCATTGCTGTCTTGTAAGATTTTGAGATTAAGAACGTGTCATAGTAGCCCGTTATCTCATAATCTGTTTCGGGGCATCCTGCCAACTCCCAGAAAAGCTGTGCAACCTTCTGGCGTGACATTGCGCTGTAGGGAAGGAAGAGTTTGCTGTTAAGACCTTCCATAAGACCTTCTTCCACTGCCCAGTCAACACTCTTTGCAAAATCATTGCCAGCTTTTACATCCCAGAATGTTGTTTCACCGTCGATTTCGGGAGAACCTTCCAAGCGATACAAAGCTGTTGCTATCATAGCTTTTGTAGCTATCTTATCGGGGCCAAACTTGTCCTCTGAATATTCGTCCATAAGACCTGCATTATATGCAAACTTGACCGCCTGATAGAAGTCATCGTCTTCATTTACATCTTCAAAGGGAACAAATATTGCATCGATTATTTTGTCCGCGATATAACGGTGACCATTTACATTGGGATGAACAGCCTTACCCGAATCTTTTGTGAATGTTTCAAAGAAATCGGGGTCTGTTATGTTATCGGGCAAACCGTGTGTCTCACACTCGAAAGCATCAACATATGTATATTCGTCAGCTCTGGGGGACTTGTCTCTCATATGCTTGTTTACCAAGTTAAGGAAAGCGCCGACTACACTGCCGAGGTCTACCATGTTGTTAGTGAGATATACGCCATCAAACAGATTATACATACCGACTACAACAAGATTTACATCGGGATTGAGTTCATAGATATGCTCAATAACCTCGTCATAATTCTGTATGAATCCGGCATATGTATACCTTAGGCACTTCAACATGAAGTCAACAAGACCTACAGCATCCATTGCCTGGTTCAAATAGTCTTTAACGCTCTTTTCGGCAGCACTGTACTCGGGGCTGATAGTGCCATTTTCATAATCATCCCTGTCAAATTTGAATGTTTCTTCGCCGGCCATGTAGCGTGTAAGCTGCATCTGAAGATATGTGCCGAAGTTGTTTGAACCTATCTGCAAAGTAATATAGTCAGCATTTGTTATAGCTTCCTTATATTCTCTGCGCATTTTTTCTATGCCGCCGCCGCATCTTTCAAAGAGAGGATCGCCATAGAAGCAGCGATACAGATAATCGTCACCCTTATAGTCTTCATCAAGAACATAATGCAATTCTTCTGCTCTGAAGCCGCTGAATGCCATCTGTTCCAGATCAGCGTTTAGCTCCTGCGCTACAAGATAGGGATATGCCTCTCTTACCTTCTGTTTATAGCCTCTTGTGCTGGACGAATAGTCGTCCAAACCGTAACCGTTAACTACCGAATCACCAAGCGAAACATAGTTGCATGTTTCAAAAAGCGCAAAACTCGGCACTGCACTCATGAGCATAACAGCAACTACGAGCAAGCTCGTGATTCTTTGCAATGTTTTCTTCATTTTCCTTCCTCCTGTTGTCTATATTTTTTTAACTTATTTGCCGGCTGAATCAATTTATAATAACATATCTGCTGATTTTATCAATCTGTATATTATACCAACTCCTTTTTATACGCTTCTCCGCCAGTATCAATATCAAAAGCATTTACATTTTAACATATTCTTCATGTTTTTCAAGTCTTTGTCAAAATATTGTGTCAACCATTTCATCAGCACACAAAATAGACCGGATATTCACATATCCGGTCCATTGTTTTTATATTTTTATAATTTATAATTCGCAGTATCTTTGAAGTATCATTGCAAGCTGCGCTCTTGTCACTATGCCAAGGGGCGATATCATCTTGCCCTCAAGACCCTTTATTATTCCGTTTTCAACAGCCCACGCCATTGCCGTCCTTGACGACTTTGAAATCAGGAACGAATCTAAATAATCTATATCCGCATCAATCTCGGGGCTTCCTGCCATCTCCCACAAGATGGTAATGAGCTTCTGCCTTGTCATTCCGCCGAAAGGCATGAATATCTTGCTGTTGATGCTGTCTATAACATCGTTCTCAACTGCCCACTCAACAGCCTCGGTATAATATTTGCCGTCGCTGACATCGGTGAATTTGATGTTTGAATCCACTGCAGGTGAGCCTGCCATACGATACAGCGCCGTTGCTATCATGCCCCTTGTTGCAATGCTGTTCTTGGAGAATTCATGGGTGTCATATGCGTCCATAAGACCTTTTTCGGTAACATATGCAACAGCATCGTAACTCATGTCTTCCTTATTAACATCGTAATAAGGAACTCTTATTCTTTCGAGCATCTTTTCTGCGATGAATGCGTGTCCCTCTTCATCGGGGTGAATCGCTCTGCTTGAATTTTCGTACATCAATGTGAAGAAGTCAGGGTGAAGCATATCCACGCTGACACTCGGCAAATGACAGCCTCTTATATTTACGTAAATATACTGTGCCGTATCACTGTAAGGTGCTTTTTCTTTTA
>JAFSFN010000108.1 GCA_017435185.1 Clostridia bacterium
CACGCAGGGCTCATATATGTGACGGTAAGGCAGTCTGTGAAGTGATTGCCTATCTTAAAAAAAATGTCGCAAAGAATAAGATAACCGAGATGGATGTTGCTCGTATGCTGAGCAAGCACCGCCGTGAAGCAGGCGCTGTGGATGACAGCTTCAATGCTATATGCGGCTATGCGGAGCATGGTGCAATAGTGCATTACAGCGCAAATGAAAAAACAAACAAACAGCTTGAACCGAGGGGCTTGCTCCTTATGGATTCGGGTGGTCAGTACAAAGAGGGAACTACCGATGTTACACGCACCGTTGCGCTCGGCGGTATGACAGCCTTTGAAAGAAAGTGCTTCACGCTTGTGCTAAAGGGCATGCTTGCACTTGGCGAAGTTAAGTTCAAAAAAGGACTTACAGGCGCAAACCTCGATATAATAGGGCGTGTGCCTCTCTATGAACACGGCCTTGATTACGGCCATGCAACGGGGCATGGAGTGGGAAGTTTCTTGAGCGTGCATGAATATCCCAACGGCTTCTCCGCCGTAAACGACTGTGTTTTTGAAGCGGGAATGATAACAAGTGACGAGCCGGGCGTGTATATTGAGGGGCAGTTCGGTGTGCGTATTGAAAATTTGATGCTGTGCAAAGAGGATGATGACGGCTTTTTGAAGTTTGAGTTTCTCACGATGGTACCCATAGACAAAGAAGCGATAGACTTTTCGCTTATGAATGACGAGGATATACACAGACTCAATGAGTATCATGCAATGGTGAGGAAGAACATCCTGCCCGTAATCAGTGATGAAGCAAGGGAATATCTCATAAACGCAACAGAGGAAATATAAAAATGAGCACTTTCAAAGGCTTTGTAAAAAGAAATCCCGTGGTATGCATCGCGCTTTTTGCGGCGCTTGTCACTGTTCTTTTTGTGCCTGTTGATATTCAATATACAGAATATTTCGATTTTAAGACGCTGACCTGCCTGTTCTGCACACTGGCGGTAATTACGGCACTTAAAAATATCAACTTCTTTTCTGTCATAGCAAGGAAGATAGTTGTAGCGTGCCATACTTTGCGGCTTACCGTGATCGCACTTGTCTACATAACTTTTATAGGCTCCATGCTGATTGCCAACGACATGGCGCTCATAACATTTTTGCCGCTGGGCTTTTTTGTGCTTGACAGCACGAATAACCGACATATGATGGCATTCACTTTCATAATGCAGAACATTGCCGCAAACTTGGGCGGTATGCTCACACCTTTCGGAAATCCGCAGAATCTGTATATGTACTCATATTTCAATATTCCCGATGCCGAGTTTGTGAACATAATGTTCCTGCCGTTTTTGGTATCGATAGTAATTATAACGCTGTTGTGCATGATCTTCGTCAAAAACGAGCCCCTTGTTTTGAAGGACGATGACAAGACAGCTCTTCCACCGCTCAAAACGGCGATATATTTATTGCTTTTTGCATTCTCAATAGCCATAGTCTTCAGGGGCATACCGTATTACTGCGGACTTATACTCATACCGCTCGTGCTCTTGATAATGGACAGAAATGCACTCAAAAAGGTCGATTATCCGCTGCTTATAACTTTTTGTGCGTTCTTTGTGTTCTCCGGCAATCTTGCCCGCATAGATGCGGTAAATGAGCTTATAAGCTCGCTCATGAGCAAAAACACGCTCCTTTGCGGTGTGCTTTCGTGTCAGGTGATAAGCAATGTGCCCAGTGCAATACTGCTTTCGAAATTTACAACTAACTATCCTGCATTGCTTGTTGCCGTCAACATAGGCGGTACGGGTACCTTGATAGCTTCGCTTGCAAGTTTGATAACATTCAGGGAATACAATAAAAACAATCCCGGCAAAGCGTTACACTATGTCGGGAAGTTCTCGATGTTTAATTTCGGCATGCTTGCCGTTTTGACGGCAATGATGTACTTGGTGCTGTGCTAAAGCCTCAGATAATGGGGTCCATATCGTCATGGTCACAGCCATCATGGTCCATGCCGATATGAGCGGTGCCGTATATCTCACGGCCGATGAGCCCCCGGCTCTCACGCTCTTTTTCGACCAATTGGCTCAAAAACTGCTTGACCTGCTCGGGCTTTTTTATGTTGACGAGCGCAAGTGTGTGGTCACTCTGATCTGCGCTGTAGAGCGTGACAGTGCCAACACCGAACATTTTCTGCCAAAGAGTGCGCTTGCATGAAAAGTCGAGTATGCGATAGAGCAGAAGCTCGTTTGATTCAGTCGAAAAAAGACCTGCACTTATATAAAGTCTTTCATTGTCAACGGAATACTTGGTGAACGAAATGGGCATGCCGAGTATTCTTTTTCTGTCTTTCCACAAAATCTCGGGAGACTGCAAATTATCAAAAACGGTCGTCTTTTTTGCCATATGTGAAGCCCTCACTTTCAGTTTATAGTAAGATTATATAATTATTTGCCGACAATGTCACGAATTATCTCGCCGGCCATTATAAGCCCCATTACGGGAGGTACAAATGCAATGCTTGCGGGAAGCTGATTTTTCACTGTCGGTTCTTCTTTTGAATATACAACCTTGAGGTCACAAACACCCCTGCTTTTAAGCTCTTTTCGCATTATTCTGGCAAGGGGGCACACGCTTGTTTTGTAAATGTCGGCAACTTCAAATTTGCTCGCATCGAGCTTGTTGCCTGCGCCCATTGCGGATATTATAGGGATATTTGCTTTCTTTGCTCGTGTGCAGAGTTCTGTCTTTGCAGTGATATTGTCTATTGCATCGGCGATATAGTCAAACTGCGATATGTCAATGATGTCCGCCGTTTCGGGCAGATAGAACATTTTATACGCATTGACTTTTATGGTGCCGTCAATGTCGGCTATGCGCTCACGCATGACATCGACTTTATCCCTGCCCACTGTGGAATGGAACGCAACCGTCTGGCGATTGATGTTGGAAAGGCTCACTGTGTCCTTGTCGAAAAGGGAGAGCGTGCCCACGCCCGAGCGTGCAAGTGCCTCGGCAAGATGACCGCCCACTCCGCCGATGCCGAAAACAGCAACATGGGAACGGCGAAGCGTTTTTAACGCTTCATCGCCCAAAAGCTGTGCAGTTCTTGAATATTGTTCGTTCAAAATATAATACCTCACGCAATAAAAGTCATAAGTATCGGTATTGCGGCAAAGCAGAAAAGCGTAGTTATGCTCATGCCCATTGCCGTATATTTATCGTCGGCGTTTGCCGCAGTGGAAACAACTACGGATTGTGTCATCACGGGCATTGCCGCTTCTATGATGAAAACACTTCTTGGAATGTCGGTTATTGAGAAAAGCTCACAGAAAAGGAGCATTATGAGCGGTGAAAGCACAAAGCGCATCAAGAGTATGAGAAGCATATCACGCCCATTGGTTTTGATGCTGAACTTAAAGCCTGTTTCGTGTATGACCATGCCGACAAAAAACAGCGCAAGAGGGGAGACCAAGTCGCCCATGTATTCGCAAAAGCGCATTGCGATATGCGGTATCTCAACACGCAAAAATGCCA
>JAFSFN010000109.1 GCA_017435185.1 Clostridia bacterium
TCTGAGCGTGTATATTGCCGCAATGGGCAAAGAGGCGGATTTGTATGCGGTAAAACTTGCAAATGAACTGCGTAAAATAGGCGTAAGTTCCGACACCGACCATGTTGGCAGGAGCTTTAAGGCACAGTTTAAGTTTGCAGGCAAGCAGAATGTTAAGTTTGTTGCCGTGATAGGCGATGATGAGATAGCATCGGGCAATATAAAACTCAAAAATATGGACAAGGGCGAGGAATATACGATTGCTCTTGAAAATGCAGCAGAAACAATAAGAACAAAAGTGGAGGAAGGTCAATAATGGCAGAACTTCTCAGCGGTTGGAAAAGGTCGCACTATTGCGGCGAACCCACAGTAAATGAAGTAGGCAGCGATGTTGTGCTCATGGGTTGGGCAGGAACATGGCGTAATTTGGGAGCACTCATATTCATCGGTCTGCGTGACAGAAGCGGCGTTATGCAGGTCGTTTTTGATGAAAGTCAGCTCGACAAGGAAACATACGAAAAAGCGGAGAGTATCCGCAGTGAATTTGTTATTGCGGTCAAGGGCAAGCTCGTTCGCCGCAGTGATGAGATGATAAACAAAAACATGAAAACAGGTGAGCTTGAGGTCATTGCAAGCGAACTTAAAATACTTTCGACAGCAAAGACAACGCCGATATATATAGACGACGACCTTAATGCTCAGGAACAGCTTAGGCTCAAGTACAGATATCTTGATTTGCGTCGTCCCTGTATGCAGGATGTTCTGCGTATGCGTGACAAGGTGACTAATATCACACGCCGTTATTTCTCGGAAAACGGATTCATGGATGTTGAAACTCCGATACTGTGCAAGAGCACACCCGAGGGCGCAAGAGACTATCTGGTTCCCAGCCGTGTTCATCCCGGCAATTTCTATGCGCTTCCGCAGAGCCCTCAGCTTTTCAAGCAATTACTCATGATATCCGGCTGTGACAGATATATGCAGATTGCGCGCTGTTTCCGTGATGAAGACTTGCGTGCTGACAGGCAGCCTGAATTTACGCAGATAGACCTTGAAATGTCTTTCGTTGATGCAGATGATGTAATGGCCGTTAACGAAGGCTTCATACAGCGTTTGATGAAAGAGACTCTTGATATAGATGTTCAGCTTCCGCTTCGTCGTATCACATGGCATGAGGCGATGGATCGCTATGGTTCGGATAAGCCCGATGTGCGCTTCGGACTTGAACTGGTCGATGTTTCGGAATGCGTGAAGGACTGCGGTTTCTCCGTATTTACATCAGCCATAGAGAATGGTGGAAGTGTCAGAGCGATAAATGCATCAGGCGCACTTTCAAAGATAACACGCAAGAAGATAGACGAGCTTGTGGAATTTGTCAAGATATACAAGGCAAAGGGTCTTGCATGGATGAGCATGAAGGAAGACGGCATACAGTGCTCGTTTGCAAAGTTTATGACTGAAGATCAGATTCAGGCAATAATTGAAAAAACAGGCGCAAAAACAGGCGATATCGTGTTCTTTGTTGCGGATAAGAACAGCGTTGTCTACGCTTCGCTCGGCGCACTGCGCCTTGAGCTTGCAAAGCGTCTTGAGCTTATTGACAACAGCAAGTTTGAAATACTCTGGGTAACAGAGTTCCCCCTGCTTGAGTACGACGAGGAAGAAGACCGCTATGTTGCAATGCACCATCCGTTCACAAGCCCCATGGACGAAGATATCCAATATCTCGAAAGCGACCCCGGCCGTGTGCGTGCAAAAGCGTATGACATGGTAATGAACGGCAACGAGATAGGCGGCGGTTCGATTCGTATACACTCTGCCGAGCTTCAGGAGCGTATGTTTAAGGCAATAGGTTTCAGCAAAGAAAGCGCATGGAAGCAGTTTGGATATTTCATGGAAGCGTTCCAGTACGGTACACCTCCTCACGGCGGTCTTGCATACGGCCTTGACAGATTGGTGATGCTTATTACAGGTGCATCGAGCATAAGAGACGTTATTGCGTTCCCGAAAGTTCAGAATGCAAGTTGTCTCATGTCTGAGGCTCCGAATGTCGTTGATGAAAAACAACTCAAAGAATTGAGCATAAAGGTAGATATGTAATGCGTCAGACCGGAAAGGTTATATCGGTATCCGATGACGGAAAAAAGGCAATAGTTCGTTTTTCGCGTACAGATGCCTGCGGCAAGTGCCATGCCTGCTTTACATTGAGCAGTACCGAAGCGGATATCGAACTTGAAAACAATATAGGTGCAGCAGCAGGTGATGAAGTTATCATACAACTTCACTCAAACAGCGTACTCAAAGCAAGCCTCATAATGTACGGCGTTCCTCTTGTTGCGCTGTTGATCGGCACTGCGATAGGCTCGTTAAAAAGTGATATGTATGCTTTTTTGGGAGGCGTTCTGTTTGCCTGCGGAGCATTCTTCATAATAAAGGCGTTTGAGCCCAAGTTTGAAAGAATGAATTCGTTCAAACCACGCATAATAGAGAAAAAAGAAAACGGACAAGGAGAATAAAAATGGCAGTAATACATTTGAATAACAGCAATTTTGAAAGCGAAGTTTTGAAAAGCGATAAGCCCGTTTTGGTCGATTTTTGGGCAACATGGTGCGGTCCCTGCCGCATGATAGCACCGATTCTCGATGAGCTTGCGTCCGATTTTGAGGGAAGAGCTAAAGTGTGCAAGGTCGATGTTGATGAAAATGAAGAATTGGCTCGTCAGTACAGAATAATGACTATCCCTGCTGTTTTTGTGTTCCGTGGCGGCGAAATTGTTGAAAAAAGCGTCGGAGTAAGAAGCAAAGAAGACTTTGCACGCATGATAGAAGAAAATATGTAATGTAAAAAAGCGTGTTGATAAAACACTGCTCGAAATATTAAAACAAAAGAAAACGGAGGAATATACAGTGATACAGTTTGACCTTATCAGACAGACAGACCCTGATGTTTGCGCAGCAATGGAAAGTGAACTTGCTCGTCAGCGCAATCACTTGGAACTCATAGCTTCCGAAAACTTTGTTTCAGAAGCGGTAATGGCAGCAATGGGCAGCCACCTTACCAATAAATATGCTGAAGGTTATCCTTCAAAGCGTTACTATGGCGGCTGTGAATGTGTTGACGTTGTTGAAGAACTTGCACGTGAAAGAGCAAAACAGCTTTTCGGCGCTGAGCACGCAAATGTACAGCCTCATTCGGGCGCGCAGGCAAATACTGCGGTATATTTCGCATTGCTCGAAGTCGGTGATACTGTTCTTGGCATGAACTTGAGTCATGGCGGTCATCTCACACACGGCAGTCCGGTTAATATGTCGGGCAAATACTTCAATTTCGTAGCTTACGGTGTGAGCGAAGAAGATGAACGTATAAATTATGACGAGCTTGAGAAAATAGCTGTTGAGAACAAGCCCAAGCTCATCGTTGCAGGTGCAAGTGCATATCCCCGTGAGATAGATTTTGCACGCATAGGCGAGATAGCAAAGAAGGTCGGTGCCTACTTCATGGTAGACATGGCGCATATTGCAGGCCTTGTTGCAGCAGGTCTCCATATCAATCCTGTTCCTTATGCCGATGTTGTTACAACAACCACTCATAAGACGCTCAGAGGACCCAGAGGCGGCTTGATACTTTGTCGTGAAGAACTTGCAAAGCAGATTGATAAGGCGATATTCCCGGGCACACAGGGCGGTCCGCTCATGCACACCATAGCTGCAAAGGCAGTTTGCTTCAAGGAAACACTTTCGCCTGAATTCAAAGAATATCAGAAGCAGGTAGTCAAGAATGCGGCTGTTCTTGCCGAAACTCTTCAGGGAGAAGGCATCCGCATTGTTTCAGGCGGTACGGACAACCATCTCATGCTCGTAGACCTCACCGGCACAGGCCGCACAGGCAAGGAAGTCGAACAGCTTCTTGATATGGCAAATATCACGGTCAACAAGAACACAATTCCCAAGGAAACATTGAGCCCCTTTGTAACAAGCGGTATCAGAATCGGTACTCCTGCTGTTACAAGCCGTGGTCTTGTTGAAGAAGATATGGTTACTGTCGGCAAACTCATCGCTCGTATAGTTAAAGAAGGCGAAGCGGCAGTTGAAGCTGTTAAGGCAGAAGTCATTGCACTTACAAACAAGCATCCGCTTTATTAATCAAAACCGAGTTAAAAGCCCATTCTTGTAATGGGCTTTTTCCAACACAACTATTATATATAATATATTAAAATGTTAATTTTGCGATGACTTTAGGTAAAAGGTGGGATTTTATGGTAGAATAATCGGCGTTGCGGCTTTTTGAGCCTATATGCTTAAAAAGCAAATAAAAAAGATTAGGTGAAAAATGGTTTTTAGAAGAAGTATGAAAGGCGTTGCGGCATTTTGTCTTATGACAGTTATGCTCCTGTCTTCGGTCAGCGCAAATGCGGCAATGTCACGATATTATAATTTTGATGAAGAATACGAGCTCACCGGTAATGGTGCTGAAGATATGGTCAGCATAGCATTGGCGCAAGAGGGGTTTACGGGAAGTGACTTGGGATATACCGAAAATTGGTGTGCCGATTTCATTTCAGACTGCGCTGTTATTGCCATGCAACAAGATGCTGTTCCGTTCAACGGTGCGGCAAGATATCTTAAAACTGCTTTGCTTGAGGCAGGCGGCAAGATAACGACATCTGCGCCGGAGGTCGGTGATATTTGCTTCATCAACTGGTCATGCGGTTCTTCGATAAAACACGCCGAGATAGTCTATCATGTTTCGGGTGAAGAGGTTTATACCATAGGCGGAAACTCGGGAAATGACAATCTGAGCCGTGCATGGGTAAAAAAGCATGCGCCGCTGTCTGAAAAATATATCGTATGCATCGTTCGTCCGAATTACAAAAACAGCAAGATATGTAATGATGAAATTGCCGAAGATATTGCAATATTCGATATGAACGGTGACGGAAGCATAAACTCCAGAGACTTGATGCTTGTTCAGAAAAACATATTGGGCATCGACATAACAGCATGGCTCGATATAAACGAGGATTCAAGATTTGATTCAAGAGACCTTGTGCTTCTGCAAAGGCGTGTTCTCGGTATTTTTTGAAAACTAATGCAGTCGAGCCGAAGAAATTTCTTCGGCTCGAGTTTTTCATTATGACTACAATAACTGTTGTCCGTTGATTATAAGATTAAAATGCAGATTGAGGACTTCTGCCGATTTGCGGCAAAGTATCATGCGGTCAAGGAATATCTCAAAGTATTCCATTACCGAGCAGAGGTCCGGGTCTATTTCAAGGCTCAGTATGAGACGAGTGTTATCTTCGCTTATGAGCGTTTCTGACTGATACACTGAATAGTTGACTCTGTCATGAATGTCGAACTTGGCAAAATCCCTGTTTCGCACACGAGTGCGGCGCACATCTGTTTTGTCGGCGAGTATAAGTGCGGCGGCTATGTCGTTTACGGGAAATGCGGTCGATTCGTCATGGTTGCCGATAGCGGTTATTATCGTTGAAAGTTCATCGGCGGGCATGCCCATATTATCCAAAATACGAAAAGCCATTATTGCGCTGCTCTGTGCATGGTCGTGACGGTTTATTACATTGCCGATATCGTGCATATAGCCTGCGATATAGGCAAGTTCGGCGTCGCGTTCACTGTGCCCGGTTTTGAGCAGTATGTATTTTGCGGTCTCGGCACAGCGAGCGGCGTGAGCAAATGCATGTTCGGTGAATCCCATTGCGCCGAGTGAAGCATCAGCTTTTTGGATATAGGTTTTTATTGTAGGGTTGTTTTTTATATGTTCGGCTGTTATCAGCATAATTACTCTCCGTTTGTTATCTTTGTTGCCAACGAGTCGGCGTTTGCAATCGCTTTTTCTATGTCTATCGTCTTATATTCACCGTTTTCATAAAGTATTTTGCCCTGTATCATTGTCATGTAAACATCACGGCCGCTTGTACTGTATACAACGGCGCTTATCGGGTCGTAGTAGGGACGGGTGATGGGGCTGCTCAGGTCAAGAAGTATTATGTCTGCTTCAAGACCGCACTTTATGCGCCCTATTTCATTTTCACGACCTTGAGCAAGTGCGCCGTTGACTGTTGCGAGCTTTAACGTATCATAGGCGCAGAGCGCAGTGGGGTCATATGATGTGCCCTTTGCAAGAAGTGATGCAAAGCGTATTTCTTCAAACAGGTCATGCGTGTTGTTTGAACAACAGCCGTCGGTGCCGAGTGCAACATTCATGCCATGGTCAAGCATTTTGCGAACATTTGCTATGCCGCTTGCAAGTTTGAGGTTGCTTATGGGATTATGAGCACAGCTTACACCTTTTGAAGCAAGAATGTCCATGTCATCTTCCGAGAGCCATACACAGTGTGCGGCAATAGCTTTTCTTTCAAACACACCGTTTTCTGCCAGTATTGCAGTGGGCGTTTTGCCGTATTTCTCGATGCAGTTTTCATGCTCATTCTTTGTTTCGCTGAGATGTATTTGCATATTCAAACCGTACTTATCGGCCATGTCATTTACAAAATGCCATATCTTGGGCGATGAAGTATATTCCGCATGTATGGAAGCATCAGCCTTTATTCGCCCATCGCCTGCGTTGTGGAATCGTTCAGCCAATATTTTTGTTTCTGTTACTCCTCGGTCGGATTCGGGATTGAAAGCATCTGCGTCAAATGCGATTATTCCGTTGCAGAACGAAGCCCTTATGCCGCAGTCGAGCGCTATCTGTGCCGCCTTGGGCTGGAAATAATACATATCGGATATTGATGTTGTGCCGGTGCGGAGCATTTCGGCGAAACCGAGCGTTACGCCCGCCTCTATGGCTTGTTCGGTCAGACGCGCTTCAACAGGGAAAACCTTGTCAAAAAGCCACTCATTGAGAGCATAATCGTCTGCATAGCCTCTGAGAAGCGACATGGCGGTATGGGTATGTGTGTTTACAAGTCCCGGCATGAGAACTTTGTGGCAGCAGTCGATGCACCTTTTTGCTTTGCCCTCGGGACGCTCATTACCCACATATGTGATGTGCTTGCCGTTTATGCCGACATAGCCGCCTCGAATTACGGGGTTTTCGTCACACATTGTTATTATATCTGCATTGCAGAATAGAATATCAAACATATTTACACCTCACAAAAAGTCGTTTTAATATTATCTATATAATACAATATTTCTGACATCTTGCATAGAATCGGTTTTCATGGCATAATAGGATTGATAATGTAGGGAAAGAGGTAATAAAAAATGAGTTCCATAAAAGACCCGTCACTTGCACCTCTCGGCTTAAAGCGTATAGCCTGGGTTAAGGAGTTCATGCCTTGCTTGCGTGAACTTGAAGAAAGATTTAAGAAAGAACAGCCCTTTAAGGGCATGAAGATAGCCGTTTGCGTACATCTTGAGGCAAAAACGGCATATTTGGGACTTTTGCTCCGTGCGGGTGGTGCTGAAGTTGTTGTAACGGGAAGTAACCCCCTTTCAACTAAGGACGATATCTGTGCCGCACTCGATAGCTTGGGCGTTGAAGTTCATGCTTGGTTCGGTGCAACCGAAGAAGAATATGAAGAGCATATCCGCCGCACACTTGAGTTTTGCCCCCACATCATTATAGACGATGGCGGCGACTTTGTTGCAATGCTCACAGAAAAGCACCCTGAATATGCAAAGAACTTAATCGGCGGCTGTGAAGAAACAACAACGGGTATACATCGCTTGCGTGCAAGAGAAGCGGCCGGCACACTCACA
>JAFSFN010000110.1 GCA_017435185.1 Clostridia bacterium
GCATATAAGCTGGAGGGATTTCTGTTTCCTGCCACCTATTTTCAACGCGAAGTGACGCCTTTGCAAGCTCTGCCTTTATCTCTGCCGCCTTATCAACAACACCTTCTTTATGCATTGCGATAGGTATTATTACAACCTGTGTAGGTGCTACCTTGGGCGGGAAAACAAGACCTCTGTCATCGCCGTGAACCATTATCAGACCACCAATAAGTCGTGTGGAAACGCCCCATGAAGATGTATAACAATATTCGAGCTTGCCTTCCTTGCTGAGATAGGTAATATCATATCCCTTTGCAAAATTATTGCTCAAATAATGAGATGTACCCATCTGAAGCGCCTTACCGTCCTGCATCATGGCTTCCATTGTATAGGTCGCTTCTGCGCCTGCAAACTTTTCTTTGTCACTCTTACGGCCCGTAACCACCGGAATGGCAAGTACATTCTCGGCAAAGTCACGATAGACTTCGAGCATCTTCATTGTTTCTTCCTGAGCTTCCTCTGCCGTTGCATGAGCGGTATGTCCTTCCTGCCAAAGGAATTCACTTGTGCGCAGGAACGGGCGTGTGCTCTTTTCCCAACGCATAACATTACACCACTGATTCATCAAAACAGGAAGATCTCTGTATGACTGTATCCATTTTGAATACATCGAGCCGATTATAGTTTCGCTGGTCGGCCTTATCGCAAGGCGTTCTGTGAGTTTTTCCGTTCCGCCATGTGTTACCCATGCAACCTCGGGCGCAAAGCCTTCGACATGCTCTGCCTCTTTCATGAGCAAACTTTCGGGAATGAGCAACGGAAAGTATGCATTTTTGTGACCGGTTGCCTTAAATCTTGCGTCCAGTTCCTGCTGTATAAGTTCCCATACACCATAGCCGTAGGGCTTTATTACCATGCAACCCTTGACATCGGAATAGTCAACCATGTCTGTCTTGAGTATAACATCTGTATACCACTGCGGAAAATCTTCCGTTCTGGAAGCAATGTGCTGGACAAATTCTTCTTTAGCCATTTGAGTGTTTCTCCTTTGAATTTGCAATATTGTTGCGGCAGGTATTTCCTGCCGCAACAACAGCATTTATATTTTACTATTATTAATTATCAGTTATTGTTAAGCACATCGTTTATGAGTGCTTCGAGCTCTGCATCAATGCTGATCTCCGCTTTTGATTTTTCATCAGCCACGACAGCACTCTCAGCTGTAGCGGAAACTACTTCATCAACAGTCCAAACCTTCTCCGGCTCTGCCTCGGGAATAACAGCATCAAGTTGAGGATTCAAAGAGGAAGGCGCCGCAAATTGCGGCATGGGCTCTTTCATTGGAGCAAAAGGCTCAGCTTGGGGTGTTTCGGCAAAAGGTGACGGAGCTGCTGTAAAATACTGCGGTGTTTCTTCAAAAGTCGGTGCAGATTCAAATTCGGGAGTTTCTTTTATTATTGACTCCTCTATCGCTGACTGAATAGGATCTGAAAAATACTGAACAGGAGTTTCGATTGGCATTTCAAAGTACGACGGTATCGTCTGCGGCTGTGCTTCTGCCTGTTCTTCAGCCTCAGGAGCCTGATATACAAAAGGATCTGTACCGTTTTCATCGGGAAGCTCACGGCCCTGTATTGTGTAGATATTCTTCATGAGCTGAGCAGGAGAAGAATATTCTTCCGGAGTTTGAACCGTTTGCTCTTCTTCTGTTTTTGTGAACTCGACAACTTCCGTTTCTATAGTGTCAAAGCTGAATACTGATTTGAAGTCTTCCAGTCTGCGAGCAGCTTCTTCTGCTGTGACAGCAATGCGCTCGTTCATTCTGCTTATGCTCTGCTTGCATTCTTCATATTCAGCCTGCGCCTGCGTGATTATGTTCTTTGCTTCAACTTTTGCATTTGCAACAATCTCCTTGGCACGCATGTCCGCATCAGCTAAGATATCCTGCGCTTTTTTCTGTGCATCCGCTACTGTTGCCTGAGCCTGAGCATCTGACTGTTCTTTATTCTGATGTGCTTCTGAAAGAATTCTGTCGCTTGTGGCATAGGCTTCATCAATTATGCGTTTTGATGAAGTCTGAGCTTCTGTCAAAGCGCCTATGATGCTTGCTTCACGGTTCTGATACTCTGCCATTCTTGTGTTTGCATCAGCCAAACGATTCTGAAGATCGTTCAACTGAGCATCACGCTGCATAAGCAGGTTTTCCAATTCTTTTTCTCTCTGAGCTGACTTTGAATTAAACATGTGAGACCTCCTGATTTTATTCTTCTATGTTAAACTTTATTTGCATTTCTTCCGAAGGCAAGGCATATCCCATGTGTGCATATCCTGCAGGGAGCACTATGCGTCCGCGCGGTGTGCGAGCTATAAGCCCCATCTGCATCAAATAAGGCTCATAAACATCTTCAATGGTAGTTGCATCTTCCCCCGTTGCCGCAGCAATGGTATCAACACCTACAGGGCGCGAGCCAAACTTTTCTATCATGACGCTCAACATACGCCTGTCTGTAGCGTCAAGCCCTATCGCGTCAATGGCAAGCATATCAAGTCCTGCTTTTGCGGTTGCTCTGTCTATAATGCCGCTTCCTTTTACCTGTGCAAAATCCCTCACTCTTTTGAGCAGACGATTAACTATTCTGGGTGTGCCTCTCGAGCGTGAAGCGATTTCCATTGCGCCTTCTTTTTCTATTTTGATACCCAGTATTTCGGCACTTCTTGTTATTATAGCCGCAAGGTCGGCAGGCTCGTACATACTGAGCTGTTCTTTTATTCCAAACCTGTCACGAAGCGGTGATGTAAGCAGACCCATTCGTGTTGTTGCGCCCACAAGCGTAAAATGCGGAAGGTCGATTCTTATTGAATGAGCCGAAGGGCCTTTGCCGATTATTATATCGAGCACAAAATCTTCCATTGCAGGATAGAGTATCTCCTCAACTGCGCTGTTCAGCCTGTGTATTTCGTCGATAAAGAGGACATCACCCTCTGCAAGGTTTGTAAGTATTGCCGCCAGATCGCCTGCATGTGTTATTGCAGGACCCGAGGTAACACGCAGATTGCTGCCCATTTCATTTGCGATTATTGCCGCAAGCGTGGTTTTACCAAGACCCGGTGGGCCATAGAGAAGCGCATGGTCGAGCGGTTCACCTCGAAGTTTTGCGGCCTCGATGTATATGCGCATATGCTCTTTAACTTCATGCTGGCCTATATATTCTTTAAGGTAACGAGGACGCAGACTGTATTCTGCCTCTTCATCGTCACTTATCATTGAAGAGGTTATCAATCTATCGTCCGTCATTTACTGCCTCTTTTCGCTATCTCTCTTAATGACATGGTTATAAGTTCCTGAACAGTTTTCGCACCGTTGACCGCGGCTATTGCTTTTGCGGCAGTCATTCCGTCATATCCCAGCGCCATGAGTGCGGCTGTCGCTTCTGTTCGCATATCACTGTTTATATTATCCGCAGTCTGAACTGTACCGACACTTTTTACAACATCGCCGTCCATCTTCTCTTTAAGTTCAAGCAGAACTCGTGCGGCTGTTTTGCGGCCCATACCCGAAACAGCATCAAATGCGGCCGCATTCTCCGTCATTATAGCAAGCGCTATATCGGAAACCGACAATGTACTGAGCACTGAAAGGGCAAGTTTTGGGCCCACCCTGGTCACTGATATGAGACGCCTGAACATGGTGCGTTCTTCATCTGAGATAAAGCCGTACACGGCAACTGCGTCCTGCGAAATATGAAAATGCGTGAGAAGTTTTGCGCTCT
The DNA here is from genome assembly GCA_017435185.1 of Clostridia bacterium. Lineage (GTDB taxonomy): Bacteria > Bacillota > Clostridia > Christensenellales > CAG-138 > RGIG3096. The sequence goes on from JAFSFN010000110.1 coordinate 3,750, forward strand.
CACCCTGTTTAAGACGACGAAGCGTTGCATTAGAGCAAAAAAGCTCATAACCGACACCGCCGAGTGTTTCAACAACCACACGATCTGTCAGTATTTCTTCAACTGTGCCTTTTATATGAGC
>JAFSFN010000111.1 GCA_017435185.1 Clostridia bacterium
ATAGCGCAGGCGATAATTTTTATATGCGAAAGTCCCAAGTCAAATTCGGTTGTGTGTGCTGTTGATGCGGCATTTGCGGATGCACAGCGCATCGCAGACGAACCTGTTCCCATACATCTGAGAGATACACATTTCAAAGGTGCAGATACGCTTGGTCATGGCAAGGGCTATAAATATCCCCATGATTATGAAGGGCATTATGTGAAACAGGAATATATGCCCCCCTCGGTCAAGGGCAGAAAATATTATGTGCCGAGTGACATGGGCAATGAGGCTAAAATATTGGCAAATCATCAAAAAAGAGAGGGTGTTACTCTTGATAAGTGAAGCATTGGCAGAAAGAGTACTGCAAGCCGCACTTTCAACAGGCGGAGATTATTCAGAACTGTATATGGAAGATGCTGAGAGCAATGTTTTATCCATGACTGATGGAAAGGTTGAAGATGCGTTGTATTCGCGCAGACAGGGTGCAGGTGTGCGTGTACTTCTTGGCGGAAGAAGCGCATATGCTTATACAGCGGATACAAGCGAGGAAGCACTTATAAAAACAGCAAAAGCGGCTGCTGCGGCGATAAAAGGCGGCGAAAAGTGCGGCCTTTCTCCGTTTGATGCTTCTGTACATGGAAAAGCATGGGAGATGGAAATACCCTTTTCTGAGATAAATAATAAAAACCGTGTTGCTCTGCTTAAAAACGGAACGGCAGCCGCAAAAGCCGTTTCACCGAAGATAACACAGGTACGAGCATCCTATACGGATACCGATAAAAGAGTTTTTGTATGTTCAAGCAGCGGTATATGGTCAAACGACAGACGATTCAGAACAAGGACCGCAATAAGTGCCGTTGCAAGTGATGGCAGTGAAGTGCAGACAGGCTCGGAAAGCCCGGGTATGGGCATGGGCTTTGAAGCATATAAAATAATCGACACCGAAAAAGCGGGCAGGGAAGCGGCAAAAACAGCCTTGACAATGCTTACGGCTCCCGAATGTCCGTCCGGCTTTGTTCCTGTCGTGATAGATGGTGGCTTTGGCGGTGTCATTTTGCATGAAGCATGCGTCCATTCGCTCGAAGCGACGAGCGTTGCCAAGGGCAATTCTGAATTTTGCGATAAGCTGGGCGAAAAAATAGCAAGCGATAAAGTTACTGCAATAGATGATGGTACACTCAAGGGCGAATGGGGCTCGATACTTTATGATGACGAGGGAAACAGAAGCCAAAGGAATGTGCTTATAAAAAACGGCATATTGAAGAGCTATCTTGTTGATATTGTGGGTTCAAGGCTCATGGGCCATCCCATAACGGGAAGTGCGCGCAGACAGAATTATATGTTTGCACCCACTTCCAGAATGACGAATACATTCTTTGCTCAGGGAAATGATGACTTCGATGAAATGATACGCACAATGGGCAACGGTCTGTATGCAAAGAAGATGGGCGGCGGCTCGGTAAATCCGCTCACGGGCGAGTTTAATTTTGCCGTAATGGAAGGCTACTGGGTCAGGGACGGAAAGATATATTCTCCTGTTCGTGGAGCAACACTTGTCGGCAGAGGTGCCGAAGTTCTTATGAAGATAGACCGAGTAGGAAAGAATATGTGGTTCGGCCAAGGTATGTGCGGTTCGATATCCGGCAGTGTTCCCACAAATGTCGGTCAGCCGCCAATAAGAGTGGAATCCCTTACAGTGGGCGGAAAGGGCGGAACACAATGGTGATGGAAAATTTCGTAAATGAGCTTTTTGACATAGCATTAAAAAACGGCTGTGAAGCGGCTGAGGCGTATTATGCCGAGGGCGATGCTTTTGAAGCCGGCGTTCTTGACGGCGAACTTGATACATACAGTGTGAGCCATACATATGCGCTTAATCTGCGTGTAAACTATAAAGGCAAAACAGGCTATGCTTGCACTGAAAAAATATGTGATGCGCAGCAGCTTGTAAGGCACGCCATAGATAATGCACAGGCGATAGAGAGCGATGATATACAGCCGATGCAGGGGAAGTGCAGTTATAAAAGCGTAAGTAAGGAGCGAAGCGCAATACTTGACATGAGCGAGAGCGAACGCATAGCACTTGCTTTTGATATGGAGAGAAGAGTTAACTCGAAAAATGCGAGAGTTATGATGTGCAATGTTGCTTGCGAAGAAAGCTGCACAAGCATCAGAAATACGCTTGGTCTTTGTGCCAAAGTGTGCGATGCTGAGGCTCTTATATATACCAATGCTGTGGTAACGGAGGGCGAAGAGTCAAAGGACGGGTTCGCTTTCAGAAAAGGCAATGAAGCACTTGATATAAACGGATGTGCTGATGAAGCGGTAAAAGAAGCGGCGGAAGCAATCGGCGCTGAGCCTGTTGCGGGCGGAGAGTATCGAGCAGTATTCAGAAATGATGCGGCAGCTTCGCTTTTGGAATCATTTTTCCAAATGTTCTCGGCAGATGCGGCCCAGAAAGGCCTTTCGTTGCTTGCGGGAAGGGAAAATGAGAAGATAGGCTCGGATATGGTCACCATAATAGATGATCCGTTCCATGAGTATGCACCGAGAGCTTTTGATGCACAGGGAGTTCCGTCCGTGACAACAACTGTTATCGAAAACGGCTTGCTAAAAACATTGCTGTATGACCTTAAAACAGCGTTTAAGGCAGGCAAGGAATCAACGAGCAATGCAGGTCGAGGAAGCGTGTTTGCGCCGACAAGCATAATGCCGTCAAATTTCTATATGCTTCCCGGTGAAAAATCAAGAGACGAATTGATTGAATTGCTTGGCAACGGTCTGTATATAACAGAAATATCGGGAACACATGCGGGCGTTAATACGGTATCGGGCGAATTTTCGCTTCTTGCAAAGGGACATTTGGTTGAAAACGGATGTATAATAAGACCGGTAGACAAAATAACCGTAAGCGGAACTTTTTTGGGATTCTTGCAAAGCATTGAACAAAAAGGTGATGACCTTAAATTCTCGATACCGCAGAGCGGTAATGTAGGAAGTCCGTCGTTGCTCGTAAAAAGCGTGCTTGTTGCGGGGAAATGATTTCAGCTAAAAGCAGAAGTAATAGCTGTGACGAAAAAAGCGTATAAAAAATATTACACCGACAAGAAAATTTGCATAAAAAACTGTTGCAAAGTTGTGTAAGGTGAGTTACAATGATCATACTTACATAATCAGTATGCTTTTATTCATGTAAATTGTAGCAGTATCTGGTTGTTTGGAAAGGCGGAAAGGGAAATGAAAAAGGCTTATACAGCTCCTACTGTTTTGGTTGAAAACTTTAAGTTGAGCGAGCATATTGCGGCAAGTTGTGCTGAAATTGTAAATCATGCCGATGGCGTAAGCTGTATTCCGAAGGATGAATATATGGCCGGAACAGGCGTTTATGTGTTCATGTCAACTAACCCCAGTTGTTATATTTGGTATGACAGCGGTATGGATCAGGGCGACTTGCCTTGCTACCATCAGCCCTCCGGTTGGAATTACTTCCAGTCTTAAGTTTTCTGTAAATTAAAACAAGAATATGGCTTGCTTCTCTTGGAGCAAGCCTTTCTGTTTATGATTATATTAATTTAGAGTATATGAGACCGCTTAGTATCCTATCGCAACACCTAAAAGCAGAATGAGAGATGTGATAATAAGCATTACAAGCTGAAGAAGCGCTGTCCATTTGAACCATTTTCCGTAGCTGACGCCTGCCATTGAAAGCCCTATCAAAAGTACGGCGTTGGTGGGGAAAAGCACATTTGTAAAGCCGTCTCCGAAAATGAACGCAAGTATCGACAGCTCGGGAGAGATGCCTGCAACCGAACACAGCGGTTTTATTATGGGCATTATCAGCATTGCTTTTGCTGAAGCCGAACCGATGAAAAGCTGAACGAACAATACAAGTGCATACAGTACGAGTATGCTTGCATAAGGCGACATTCCCGAAAGAAGATCTATTGCGGCATGAACTATCGTATAAAGCACGCCGCCGTCGGTCATTATAAATTTTACCGATGAAGCGAATGCTATCATTATTACTGCAGGAAGCATTGAAGCCGCTCCGCTTAAAAACCACTTAAACACTGCAGATATCTTTTTTGTAACGAGTGTGCCCGATACTATGCTGCCGATAAGGAAGCACAGTATGAGCATCGGTATTGAATAGCTTGCCGCAAACGCATATATAAGTATCAAAGCGGCAACGAGCACTGCAAAGAATATCAAATATATTTTTGCTGTGCGGTCTGAGTTTTGGCTCTGTTCTTGAACGGATGCGTCAAGTTCCTTGTGCTTTTCTTTGTCTAAATCATAGGTGAGTGAAAGCATCGGGTTGCGCTCGAGTTTTTTTGCATAGCTTATAAGAAATACGCAGATAAGTCCGTATGTGAGAATAAAAAATAATATTCTGAGCCATACACCGCTTAATGCCTCGACCTGCATTATATCGGCGGCAACGCCTATCGAAAAAGGATTGGTTATTGCGGCTGCAAAACCGAAGCAGGCGGCAAGCATGCAGATTCCCAAACCCATCATCGTGTCAAAACCGAGCGAAAGAGAAATTATGATTATTATCGGAAGAAGTGCTACAAGCTCTTCAAACATTCCGAAGAATGAACCGAACAGCATGAAAACAAGTGCAGTAAGGCATATTACCGTGTGCTTTTTTGATGAGAAACGCTTAACCAGCTTGTTGACGAGTATTTTTATTCCGTTTGTGTTCTGCATGACGGCAAAGAATCCCGATATGGTCAGAAGGAATAATGATACCATTATGATGTTTAGTGCATCGCTTGAAGAAAAAACGAGCAGGGGAGCCAAAAACCATTTCCAGACAGGGTAGGGGTCAACATCGGATTGAACATATGAGCCGCTTATGAGCTGACCGCTTTCATCAAAGCTGTATGTGCCCTGGGGTAAAAAATATGTGCTTGCTCCTGCTGTAATCATCATTGCAAGCAGAACAACCATTACCAGTATAAACGACTTTGCGCTGATACTTATGGGGTTTTTACTCTTTTCCATGTTAGTCCTCCTGTTTATTGTATTTATTGCTCATGATGATACTTGCGATATACCATTTTACGGCTTGGCGAGGATTTTCGGGGGCGAATGAATAATAATCCGAGCCGTGATATATCTCAAAATCTTCACCTGCACCGAAAAGCAGGCGGTATATCATATGCATCGGGAAATCAAGCGAGATTTGTTTGTTGTCCATCATGCCGTTGTAGCTGAGCCCGTTCTTGTTCAGAACACAAACGCCCTTTCCCACCGAATCGATTATATGCTTGCCGTCTCGCGACGGAACACGGAGCGTAACGTTGGCTTTCAGTTCGTAATCAGGGTTTTCCGCTTCGCTTTGGAGCTTTTCAAACTGGAAATCGTACCACTGCTGAGGGTTAGAAAAAGGTGCATTTTCGTCAATGAAAGTGTAACGATCGTTCATTGTGAGCGAGAAACCGCAGGTGCAGGATATCGTGTTTCCTTTCGTGGAAAGCGTATGTTCTTTCCCGCATTTCGGACAAAGATACAGTATGTTTTCAAGACCCTTGGCAAGTGTGTTGCATTTATAATGCAGTTCGGGATGCTTTTCAAGCCATTCAAAATCGTTGAAATAAAGTTCGTTTTCAAGAACGGTCCTCACCTGCGAGACCGTCATGTTCTTTGTTTCGCCTTTCTCAAAAAGTTTTCTTGCGTTTATCTCAACAAGAGAACCTTTTCTAATGCCGCTTCCTGCTTTTGGACGAGCAAGATATGCGCCGTCAATATGAACGGCATACACGGGAAGCGCAGTGCTTTTTATAAATTCAACAGTGGAACGGTGAATACTTTCAAAACGGCCTACCGTGGAAAGCTGTGCTTCGGGCAGCAGTGCCAAATGACCGCCTGTTCGTATTACATTCATCGTGTTTTTAGCAGATTCAAAATCGGGTGAGAACATTGACTTGGGCATACAGCCTGCGTTCCTAAGCAAAAATGCCAGCTCGCGCCTGAAAAAATAATAGCGAGCCGTTATGAAATTGAGCTTGTTGGGCACAAACACACGAGCCGCATAGTACCAGTCAAGGAATGATGGGTGATTGCTTACTATGATGCAGGGCTTTTCGATATTCTTGATTTTTGCATACTGCTTGATGTTCAGCCTGGAACAGAACAGAATATTGCAGACAAAAGCTGCAACAAAATAAATGAATCCGTTCGGCTTTTTGACTTTTGTGGCAGTGGAATAGGGGGCTGCCATACGGTTTATTGCATTGATTATAGCTTTTCTGTTTTTTGCAATCAATATGAGGGCAGCACAAAGCAGAACAAGAGTGAAAAGACCTGTATAAAGCCCGATGCCGACTGTGAGCGTGCCGAGTGCTATGCCGATACAAACTGAGGGTATGGCACTTACAAAAGTAAATAATATGTACTTGTGATATTTAAGTCCCGATGACGCGGCAAAGAAACATATAATGCCGTAAGGAATTGCCGGAAGTATGTAGAGTATGAAAATTATCGTAAAGAGCTTGTTTTGTGCTTTTGCTGATGAAAAATCTATGTCGATGTTTGCGTCAAGATATTTTGTCAGCTTGTTTCCGAATATGCGTGACATGAGGAACATAATTGTGTTTCCGATAAAAACGCCTGCCATGCATATTATTAAAGCCCCCCAAAAACCATAGCCGATACCTGCAATAACCTGAAGCGGCTCGGCAGGGAAAACAGGCACAGCTATCTGAAGTGTTGAAAGAACCCCGATTATTACAGCGCCCTTTATGCCGAACAACAAGGAAAGTGCTTCACGCTTTTCCAAATCGGTCATGGAAGTGCTGACCAAAACGGAAATAAGTGAAGCTATCTCGTTTCTGTACAGCACAAACAGAAGTATCACGAAAGCGGATATAGCGGTAAAAGTGAAAATATAGCGTGTTTTTGAATTATTTTTCATTCCTTCTCCCCAAAATATATGAGCGGTTCCTTATTATAACCTTATATTTACAGTAAAATGAACGGTATCATTGACGAGTTAACACTTTTTTGATATATTTCAAACAATAAATAAAAGGAGGCGGCAAAGCAATGAAAAAATCAGTGATTTTTGTCATGATTACTGTATTGTCATTGAGCTTGTGCGCTTGTCTTGCAGACCCCGAGGTGCTCCTCGTTTTCTCTGAGGGCACGCTTGAAAAAATAGAATACGATGTAGTTCTAAAGGCTCATTTTACGCCGGATAATCTTTTGAGAAATCACGGTTTTGAGCAGTATATAAAATACTATTTCAAAGACGATAAGCTCATAGCTTGTGACCATGTGTATGAGTTTGAGACAGAAAAAGAAGCGCTTGACTGGAGAGAAAAGTACAGCTATGCGCTCGACAGAACGGAGGGCTGTTATGTTGACGGCAAATGCGTTGTAAAAAACGAGCTCTCACCACCGCTTTTGGGCAGAAGCTGTGAGGAGATAACCGACATAATCGAATACAGCTTCCATTATATAGATTCAGAAATAATACCGGCTTTGTAACAGCCGGTTTTTTGATGCCATAAAATTGTAACTTTTTGTTCGTTTGACGGTATCATGCAAAGTTGATAGAATAAATATGTTTTTGCGGATAATATAATTATTTGAGAATTATTTGAGCCTAAAATATCGGAGGGCAGAATATGGATTCCAAACAAAGAAAAATACTCTACAGTGTGCTTGCTCTGCTCATAACAGTTTGTCTTACGGCAGGCGTTACAGTGCTTGCCGTCAATGCAAACAGATCAGACACGGTAACGCTTACTGCACAAGAATACTCAGAACTCTCAAAACTCTTTGTTCTTCAGGATATATTGGACAGCATTGATGAGAAATATTACGGTGAAGCGCCTTCGCGTGACGAGCTTATAGCCGATGCGGCAAAAGGCATGGTGAACGGTCTGGGTGATGAATATGCACAATATTTTACTGCCCAAGAATATGAGGAGTTCATATCAAATCTCAACGGCGAATACAGCGGAATAGGCATGCTTGTAGCTCAGCCTGATGATGTGGGGTCTGCTGTGCTTGATGTGTATGAAGACAATGCGGCAGAAGCGGCAGGTGTGCAGATAGGCGACATAATAATTAAAGTCGATTCAAAAATAGTTGCGGGAATGGAACTTTCAGAACTTTCGGCGCTTATAAACGGAGAGATAGGCAGTTTTGTGAAACTGACACTGCTTCGCGGAGAAGAAACGATAGAAGTCGATGTTGAACGCACCAATATAAATATAAAGCGTGTACATTATTCTCTGTTTAAGGAACAAACGGGCTATATACGAATAGATATGTTCACCGGAAGCTGTGCCGAAGAATTTTCCGAAGCAATAAAGTATCTTACCGACAGAGGTATGCGTTCACTTGTAATAGATCTCAGGAATAACCCGGGCGGCTCATTGGATATCGTTGTTGATGTTGCCGATACGCTGCTGGGTGACTGCAGTATAGTGACGGTGGGCGGTAGCGATGCAGTAAAGAACGAAGAATACAGGGGCAATGGCAAGGGAGTAGAAGTACCCATTGCAGTTATAGTTAATGAAAATTCGGCTTCTGCAAGCGAAATACTTGCAGGTGCGGTCAAGGACAACCAAAAAGGTGCAATAGTCGGCATGAAAACATTTGGAAAGGGAATCGTGCAGACTACATTCAAATTGGAATCCGACGGCTCATGGCTGAAAATGACTACTTCGGCATATTTTACGCCGAGCGGAGCAAATATACACGGCGTAGGAATAGTTCCCGACATCGAAGTCGAACTTCCCGATTCGATGCAGGGGATAGCCATAAGCGAGCTTGAACAGGATGATGACGCCCAGCTCTGGGCAGCTTTGGACTATGTTCGCGAGCAGGCGGAAATTCAAGAATAACAGGTGCAAAATAAGTCCTGACATAAATTGCATGCAGCTCAAATTTATTGACAAAAAGCCTTTTCAGGTCGTATAATTACAAGCGGAGAGGTGTGCTCTCCGTGCGTATTTGCAGAAAAGGAGCAGGGCGTGTTTAATATCGGCGATCAAGTTTGTTATCCTATGCATGGTGTTGGGATAATAGAAGCAATCGAGGACAAGGTCGTTTTGGGTGAGCAGGCAAAATATTATGTACTGCGTTTTTTGGTAGGGCGCATGTCGGCAATGGTGCCTGTCGCTACGGCGGAAAAGGTTGGCCTGAGATATACAATAAATGCATCCGAATGCGAAAAAGTGCTCGAATTTCTGCAAGGTGATCCCTGTGAAGAAAGCGATAACTGGAATCAGCGTTATCGTGACAATTTTGAAAAGTTGCGCCGAGGCGATATTTACGATGTTGCTGATGTTGTAAAATGTCTCAGAAGCCGTGATTCCGACAAGGGTCTCAGCTCGGGAGAACGCAAAATGCTCATGACGGCAACGCAAGTGCTTTTTGCCGAACTGGCAGCGGCAAACGGCGCTGATTATAACGAATATAAAGCTAAATATGATAATAAGGTTGCAGCAAAATAAGTTGCTGCAATCCGATTTTTGAATAAGATATGCGAGGTGGTAGCTTGGCAAAGAAGGTTGCCAGGTGCGTTATTACGCTCCTGGGTGCTGTTCTGGCGATGGCGATCGTTGACAGTACAAACACATTAGTAGTGAATAGCGGCTATAATGGCTTGGGGCAGGTTTTTCTGCCATGGGTTGTGATTCTGATTTATGTGCTTTCAGCAGTAATTTCGGGAATCATATTTTTTGTATTGGCACCGGGTATAATAAACAATTCCTTAAAGATAATAGGCAAAATCGAAGCAAAACTCAAGGAAATGGCGCTTGCGGATATATTCTTTGCCGTTGTGGGCATGTGTATCGGTTTGGTTATTGCATATCTGCTCACCGGCATTACGCGCTCCATCGAGTTTGCACCGGTTCAACTCACGGTCAATATTGCGTTGTATCTGTCGCTTGGCTATATAGGCTGGATTATAGCGGTAAGACGCCGTGGTGAGATAAATGTGCCCTCGTTATTCAAGAGGGGCAAGGACAAGCAGGTGAAAGGCTCAAAGGCTGCACGTGCGAAAGTGCTTGACACATCCGCCATAATCGACGGACGCATAGTCGATGTATGCAAGACAGGCATAATCGAGGGAAGCATAATCGTTCCGTGCTTTGTCATTGATGAATTGCGCCATATTGCAGACAGTGCTGATGCGCTCAAACGCAACAGGGGAAGGCGTGGTCTTGACCTTGTCAAAGATATGCAGAACAATCCCAAGATAAACATCAAGATAAGCGAAACGGACTATGATGACCTCAATGAGGTAGATGTAAAACTTATAAGGCTTGCTTCTGAGACAGACGGTGTAATCATTACAAATGATTACAACCTCAACAAGGCCGCAGGTGTTCAGCGAGTGGCGGTTTTGAACATAAACGATCTTTCAAATGCCGTAAAGCCGGTAATGCTTGCAGGCGAAGAACTTGAAGTCGTAATAACAAAAGAAGGTAAGGAAGCTAATCAGGGCGTTGCTTACCTTGATGACGGAACAATGATAGTTGTCGAAGGCGGACGAAGCAGAGTGGGCGAAAAAACCAAAGTCACAGTGACAAGCGTTCTGCAGACCTCCGCAGGCAGAATGATATTTGCTAAAACAGACGAGTGACTTTTTTTGGCGAAAGGGGCAGGAAAAGCAAAAAAGAAAAATTTAATTGTAAACTTTCCATTGACATACTTGACAAGCAATGATATACTGCTTTAATGCGTCAGCATGCTAATATGCGGCTAAATGGCGTCGTTTAATAGTAGTGTTGTTGCTTTGCCCGAGTATGTTTTTATTTGAAAGCAGCTTTTAGGGCAGGCAGAATAGGCAAAATAACCGAATAAGGAAAGTCAGTTAGGAGTGAGCGCGATGGTGCATGACGTCCAAGTAGGAAAGAAACAACGCAAAAGCTTTTCGAGAATAGATGAAGTTCTCGACATGCCGGATCTGATTGAGGTTCAAAAGAATTCGTATCAGCGTTTTGTTACTGAGGATCTTAAAGAGGTACTCAACGACATTTCTCCGATAGTCGATTATTCTGACAAGCTCGTTTTGGAGTTTGTAGACTATAATATCGACTTCGAACATCCTAAATATCCCGTGGAGGAGTGCAAGGAGCGTGATGTTAACTATTGTGCTCCCTTGCGTGTTACCGTTCGTCTTATAAATAAAGAAACGGGTGAAGTGAAAGAACAGCCGGTGTTCATGGGCGATTTCCCGCTCATGACTGAGCAGGGTACTTTCATCATCAACGGTGCAGAGCGTGTTATTGTCAGCCAGCTTGTCCGTTCCCCCGGCGTATACTATTCAAAGACAATAGATAAAGTGGGCAAATCGTTGTTTGCGACTCAGGTCATCCCCAATCGTGGTGCATGGCTTGAATATGAAACAGACAGCAACGATATACTCTATGTAAAAATCGACAGACAGCGCAAACTCTTCATCACAACGCTTCTTCGTGCTTTGGGCTATGGCACAAATGCAGAGATAATTGATATTCTCGGTGAAGATGAGCGCTTGCTTGCCACACTCGAAAAAGATACAACCAAGTCCGTCGCAGACGGTCTTATCGAAATATACAAGCGTCAGCGTCCCGGCGAGCCTCCCACAGAGGACAGCGCAAGAAATCTGCTCAATGCACTTTTCTTTGACAAGCGCTATGATCTCGCTCGTGTCGGCAGATATAAGTTCAATAAAAAGCTTTCAATAGCATCACGAATTGCGTCACGCGTTGCTGCAGAGAATGTTATAGCTCCCGCAACAGGCGAATTGCTTGCTGCAGAGGGCGAAGTCATTTCTCGTGAAGCAGCTCTTGAAATCGAGAACGCAGGCGTACGCAGCGTCATGATAAAAACCGAGGAAAAGGCAGTTAAGGTTTTGGGCAACTGGTTCGTTGACCCTGCGTGCTATCTTGCATATGCTCCTGAAGAAGCGGGTCTTAATGAGCATGTTCACTATCCCACATTCATGAGTGCACTTGAAGAGTGCAAGGACATGAGTGAGGAAGAACAGAAAGCATTCCTCAAGTCCCGTGTAAATGAACTCATTCCTCGTCATATAATCGTTGACGATATCTTGGCTTCCGTAAGCTATCTGCTCGGAATGAACTATGATATCGGCAAGACGGATGATATCGACCATTTGGGCAATAGAAGAATCAGAAGCGTTGGCGAATTGCTTCAGAATCAGATCCGTGTCGGTATGACAAGGCTCGAGCGTGTTGTTCGTGAGCGTATGTCTCTCCAGGATATGGAAACGGCAATGCCCAGCAACCTCATCAATATCCGTCCCGTAACAGCGGCTATAAAAGAGTTCTTCGGTTCATCACAGCTTTCACAGTTCATGGACCAGACAAACCCGCTTTCAGAGCTCACTCATAAGCGCAGATTGTCAGCTTTGGGCCCCGGCGGTTTGAACCGCGAAAGAGCAACATTCGATGTTCGAGACGTTCACTTCTCGCACTACGGCCGTATGTGCCCGATAGAAACTCCCGAAGGTCCCAACATCGGTCTTATAAACTCGCTTTCAACATATGCGAGAATAAATAAATATGGCTTCATCGAAGCTCCGTATCGCAAGGTCGATTCTGAAAACAAGCGTATACTTGATGACATCGTTTACCTCACGGCAGACGAAGAAGATGACTTCATCGTTGCTCAGGCAAATGAGCCTACGGTAACCGATGAAAACGGCAATGTATGGTTCGCAAAAGACCGTGTTGTTGCACGTTTGCTCGACCAGATAATCGAAGTTAAGAATACCGAAGTTCATTATATGGACGTTTCGCCCAAGCAGCTTGTTTCAGTTGCTACGGCGATGATTCCCTTCCTTGAAAACGACGACGCTAACCGTGCGCTCATGGGCTCGAACATGCAGCGTCAGGCAGTACCGCTTCTCGTTCCTGAAGCTCCCGTTGTTGGAACAGGTATGGAATATAAGGCGGCTCACGACTCAGGTGTTGCTGTAATAGCACATGAGGACGGTGTCGTGAAGAGCGTTTCAGCTGATAAGATAGTCATAGAGAACAATGACGGTGATCATGTTTACAGAATAATCAAGTTCAAACGTTCAAACCAGGGCACATGCATCAACCAGCGTCCCATCGTCGAAGTCGGCGAGAAAGTGACAAAGGGTCAGGTAATTGCAGACGGTGCAAGCACAAGCAACGGAGAAATAGCGCTCGGCCGCAATATACTCATTGGCTTCATGACCTGGGAAGGCTATAACTACGAGGACGCTGTTCTCATCAGTGAAAAACTCGTTAAAGAAGATGTATACACATCAATACATATAGAAGAACACGAAACCGAAGCAAGAGATACAAAGCTCGGCGAAGAAGAAATAACAAGAGATATTCCAAACGTCGGTGAAGATGCTCTTGCAAATCTCGACGAGCGCGGTATCATCAGAATCGGTGCAGAAGTACGAAGCGGTGACATACTTGTCGGTAAGGTCACACCCAAGGGTGAAACAGAACTTACTGCAGAAGAAAGACTTTTGAGAGCCATATTCGGTGAAAAGGCTCGTGAGGTCAGAGATACATCACTGCGTGTTCCTCACGGTGAAGGCGGCGTCGTAGTTGATGTCAAGGTCTTTACTCGTGAAAATAAGGACGAACTTTCCCCCGGCGTAAATGAACTTGTTCGTGTATATATTGCTCAGAAGCGTAAGATTTCTGTCGGCGATAAGATGGCGGGTCGCCACGGTAATAAGGGTGTTATTTCAAGAATACTTCCCGAAGAGGATATGCCCTTCCTTCCCGACGGCACTCCCCTCCAGATTGTTTTGAATCCGTTGGGCGTTCCCTCCCGTATGAACATCGGTCAGATACTTGAACTCCACTTGGGTATGGCCGCAAAGAGCTTGGGATGGGATATCATCACTCCCGTATTCGACGGTGCTACCGAACAAGACATAAAAGACTTGCTTGTACAGGCAGGCAAGGATCCTGACGGTAAGACGGTATTGTATGACGGCAGAAGCGGCGAACCCTTTGAAAACAGAGTTTCCGTCGGCTATATGTACTACCTCAAATTGCATCACCTTGTTGATGATAAGATCCATGCACGTTCAACAGGTCCGTACTCGCTCGTAACACAGCAGCCTTTGGGCGGTAAAGCTCAGTTCGGCGGCCAGCGTTTCGGTGAGATGGAAGTTTGGGCACTGGAAGCATATGGTGCAGCAAATACATTGCAGGAAATATTGACTGTAAAGAGCGACGATGTTGTCGGCCGTGTGAAGACCTACGAAGCCATCGTCAAGGGCGAGAATGTGCCTGAGTCGGGCGTTCCCGAATCATTCAAGGTTCTCATTAAGGAATTGCAGTCATTGGCACTTGATGTAAAGGTTCTGTCCGATACGCGTCAGGAAATACACATCGGTGAGATGATAGACGATGAAGACACAGTACCCATGGATGTAAATATCGCCGGTACAGAGGATGCACCGGTTATACAGACAGGCGACGATGCATTTGAAGACTTCGATGATTTCGACTTCGGTGACGATGACGGTGAATTTGAAGATATGGATGCTGATATCGACCCCATGGACGGTTTCAGTGTCATAGACGGCGAGGAAGAATAAGGGATACTTGAAGGGAGATAAATAAATGTTTGAATTGACAAACTTTGATGCTATAAAAATAGGCCTGGCATCACCCGAAAAGATCCGTGAATGGTCTCATGGTGAGGTCAAAAAACCCGAAACTATCAATTACAGAACATTGAAGCCCGAACGTGACGGCCTCTTCTGCGAAAGAATATTCGGACCTCAGAAGGACTGGGAGTGTCATTGCGGACGCTATAAGCGTGTCCGTTATAAGGGCGTTGTTTGTGATAAGTGCGGCGTTGAGGTAACTCGTGCGAAGGTTCGTCGTGAACGTATGGGTCACATCGAACTGGCCGCTCCTGTATCACATATATGGTACTTTAAGGGCATACCGTGCCGCATGAAGATGCTTCTCGATATGTCACCCCGTTCACTTGAAAAAGTTTTGTATTTTGCCGCATATGTAGTTATTGATCCCGGTGAAACAAACGGCGAATTACAGTATAAGCAGGTGCTTTCCGAGAAGGAATATCGTGAAGCACAGGAAAAGTTCGGTGCAAAGGCATTCAGAGCAGGCATGGGTGCAGAAGCAATCAAAGAATTGCTTCAGCAGCTCGACCTTGAAGAACTGGATGTAAGCCTCAAAGAAGAGATCGCAAAATCAACAGGTCAGAAGCGTGCAAATGCTATAAAGCGTCTTGAAGTGGTTGAAGCGTTCCTCAAGAGCGGCAACAAGCCCGAATGGATAATCCTTGATGTCGTGCCCGTAATTCCGCCCGAACTCAGGCCGATGGTACAGCTCGACGGCGGAAGGTTTGCAACGAGCGACCTCAACGACTTGTACCGCAGAGTAATAAACAGAAATAACCGCTTGAAGAGATTGCTCGAGTTGCGTGCACCCGATATCATCGTCCGCAACGAAAAGCGCATGCTTCAGGAAGCAGTTGATGCACTCATAGATAACGGCCGCAGAGGCCGCCCCGTAACAGGTCCGGGCAACAGACCGCTCAAGTCCTTGTCCGATATGCTCAGAGGCAAGCAGGGCCGTTTCCGTCAGAACCTCCTTGGTAAGCGTGTTGACTATTCCGGTCGTTCGGTTATCGTTGTCGGTCCTGACCTGAAGATGTATCAGTGCGGTCTCCCCAAGGAAATGGCACTTGAACTCTTCAAGCCCTTTGTAATGAAGAAACTCGTCGAGAATGGCTCGGCACACAACATAAAGAGTGCAAAGCGTATGGTTGAGCGTGTTCGCAGTGAAGTCTGGGATGTGCTCGAAGGCGTCATTAAAGAACACCCGGTATTGCTCAACCGTGCTCCTACACTTCACAGACTGGGTATCCAGGCATTTGAGCCCATCCTTGTTGAAGGCAGAGCGCTCAAACTTCATCCCTTGGTATGTACGGCTTATAACGCTGACTTTGACGGTGACCAGATGGCTGTTCACGTACCCCTTTCAGTCGAGGCACAGGCAGAGGCAAGATTCCTCATGCTTGCATCCAACAACATCCTCAAGCCGCAGGACGGCCACCTGTGTCTCGGCGCGGCGCAGGGCGTCCATTTCGGTGCGGGACTGCCTGAGCTGCGCTTCCAG
>JAFSFN010000112.1 GCA_017435185.1 Clostridia bacterium
ATACCGTGCTTCTTAACGGCGAGTCGGTCATATGTACTCCCAAGGAAATCGAAATTTTGTATATGCTCGCTTCAAATCCGGGCCATGTATTCACTCGCGAGGTGCTTCTTAACAAGGTTTGGGGGTATGATTTTGCGGGTGAGACAAGAACTGTTGATACTCATATAAAGCGTATAAGAGCAAAACTCGACAGTGCGGGTCTTGGCTGGAGCATAAAGACTATATACGGAGTAGGTTATAAGTTCGAGGTTGAATAAATAAATGCGTAGCGTATTTTTGCGCCGCCTGCTTGCTGCCCTTATAATCGCAATGCTTCTTGTTGCGATATGCGTTGTTTTCGGTTATATGTTTTTGAGCCGTGAAGTATATGCGGATATCAAAATGCAGGAAATGCTTCCTAAGGCGGAGGCGGCAAAGCAACTTTTTGTTGAATACAAAAATCAGAACATGACTGCCGATGCATTCGATAGAGTGTGCGAGCAGTTTATGTCTGCTGCCGCATCCGATACCGTAATCGTCGATTCACAAGGCGATATAATTTATCACGATGATTCAACGCTGAGCATAACAACTTCACAACTCAAACAAGATTTGCAAATCGAGATTGAAGAGGTGCTTTCGGGCGAAAATGTCAGCAAAGACCGTGTAAAAATGCGAGACAGCGGTGATGCTATCGTTGTCGGCGTTCCTCTCAATGACGACAGCGGTAATGTCATAGCAGGTATATTGCTTATAAAGCCTCTTGATGATGTTTTTGCATCAAGCGCAAAAATGGCGACTGTGCTTTTTTGGATAATAATTATAGTAGTTCCGATTACGGTGCTCGGCTTGTCCGTCAAGGTGAGAAAGGTAGCGGCTCCGCTTCATGATATGGCTGAAGCTGCCATTGAAATGTCAAGAGGCAACTTCGATATACGTGTGAATGAAAAGGAAAGAGGCGAAGTGGGTCTGCTCGCATCAGCGCTGAACAATCTTTGCGAAGCACTGTCAAAAACGGTTTATCAACTGCGCTCGGAGAAAGGCCAGCTTGACCAGATCCTTCAAAGCCTTTCAGACGGCGTTGCCGCAACAGATCAGGCAGGCAAGCTCGTTCATTGCAATTCTGCGCTTATGCGAATGTTCGGAGCAGTAAGCGTTGAAAAACGTGAGGATTTGCTGCACGACAGTGCATTGTGGGATAAGTTTGATGAAGTGTATGAAACGGGCTCTACGCAAACAGTTACACTCAATATGCCGGGTGACAGGACTGTATGGATAACCATTTCTCCCGTCGTTACCGAAGACAATGAAAGAGTGGGCGTCGTAGGTCTGTTTAAGGATATGACGGAAATGGAACGCCTTGAAAAGATGCGTCGAGAGTATGTGGCGAATGTTTCGCATGAACTTCGAACTCCGCTCACATCCATACGCGGATTGCTTGAGCCGCTTGCAGACGGCATGGTGAAGGACGAGGAGGATAAACAGCGCTACTACAAGATAATGCTGCATGAAGTAGTTCGCCTGTCAAGACTTATAAATGATATGCTCAAGCTCTCCAGACTGCAATCGGGTGCAGACTATACCGAGTATACAAGAGTTGATATAGTTGAACTTCTCAACGATGTTGTAAGTTCGTATACAGCGGGCGCGACACAAAAGGGAATCCAACTTTTGCTGGATGCGGACTATGCTCCCGATGCGCTTACTGATCCCGACCTGGTGGAACAGGTGCTTGTGATACTCATAGATAATGCAATAAAATATACTCCGCCGGGCGGAAGCATAACACTGTCCGTAAAGGACGGCGAAAAACTGCTCGTTTCGGTCACGGATACGGGCGTGGGCATCAGTGAAGAAGACAAAAAACACATATTCGAACGATTCTATAAGGTTGATAAGTCCCACGGCGAGGGCGGCACAGGGCTTGGCTTGTCAATTGCTGCAACCATAATCGAGCGCTTGCAGGAGAATATAACCGTAGACAGTGTGGAAGGTGAGGGAACTTGCTTCACATTTACACTTAAAAAGTTTGTTTCATCGGCAATAAGACTCGGTCCTGCGAATGAACAGCGGAATATTTCTTTTGCTGAAGACGTTTCAAAACGAACTTCCGATGCTTCAGATGATTCAAAAACGCAAAAGATAAAAGACGCTGAGTATCTGGTTATTGACGATAATGACAATAGGGAAAACAGGAAAAAGACTGCACGAAAGCGTAAAAAGTGACAGTGACGAGCATGGAAAATGAAAAGAATGATGTCTGCACATTGTGCCCAAGACATTGTAATACAGACAGAAAAGCAGGCGGTATCGGTTTTTGCGGTGCCGCCGATATGCCGTTTGTGGCAAAGTATGACCTGCATTTCTTTGAAGAACCGTGTATATCGGGAAGTGCGGGCAGTGGTGCCGTGTTTTTTTGCGGCTGTAATCTTTCCTGCATTTTTTGCCAAAACCGTGATATAAATCATAAAAATGTCGGAATAAAAGCCGATGTGCATAAACTTGCCGATATAATGCTTGAATTGCAGGAAAAGGGAGCACACAATATAAACCTTGTAACACCCACGCCGCACAGTGATGTGATAATAAAAGCCGTACAAAAGGCAAAGACGCTTGGATTAAATGTTCCCATAGTTTATAATACAAACGGATATGAGTGTACGGAGATAATAAAGGCGCTTGAAGGGATTGTGGATATATACTTGCCTGATTTTAAGTACGGCGAGCATATAATAGCAGGCAGATATTCTGCCGCTCCCGACTACTTCAGTGTTGCGTCGCGCGCTGTTAAAGAAATGTATACTCAGTGCGGTGAACTGCAGACGGACGAGAACGGCATCGCGCAAAAAGGCGTGGTCATTCGGCATTTGGTACTTCCTGCGGCTCTGGACAATACAAGAAGCGTGCTTGACCATATTGCCGATAATTATCCCAAAACGATTCACATATCATTGATGAGTCAGTATGTGCCGTATGTTGATACGGAGTTTGCCGATCTTAACAGAAAACTTACCAAAAGGGAGTATGAGAGAGCGGTGGACTACTGCAATATGAAGGGCTTTGAAAATGTTTACATACAAAAGCTGTCTTCGGCAAAACAGTCCTATACACCCGATTTTGCAAAGGAATAATGAACGTGCTTAACTTTCGTGATATTGAACTTAATGACAGAGAAACAATAGAAGAATACACTTCTGCGTGGGCGTTTGAGTGTTCCGAGTTTACATTCCCCAATTTATACACATGGGGTGTTAACGGTCATATAAAAATGTGCGAGCATGAAAATGTGCTCTATATAATGCCGTGTTTCGGAACCGTGTGTATCTGCGCTCCCATAATGAAGCACAAAGACGGAGATTTTAACTGTGCGCTTGCGATAGCGAGAGAATATTTTGATTCTGTCGGCAAACCTATGATCATAAGGTCGATATCGGGGCCTTTGAAGCAGCTTTTTGAACAGCGAGGAATGGCGCTGGAAGAAGACAGGGACAACTATGACTATGTTTACTCTGCCGAAGCTCTAAGAACGCTGTCTGGTAAAAAATACCACTCAAAACGCAATCATATCAATCAGTTCAAAGCAATGTACCGGAGTGAATATGTAAAGCTCAATTCAGGAATGCTCGATGAGTGCATGGAAATGTACGATAGATGGGTAAGTACTAAAAATGACAGTGCGTTTGGAATAAAAGAAGAAAAGCAGGCAATAAAAAGGCTTGTTCCCAACATGGAACAATTGTCGGTCTGCGGTTGCGGAATAAGGGTGGATGGCAGGCTGGAAGCGTTTTCACTGGGACAGCTTATAAACAAAGATACGGCACTTATACACATCGAAAAAGCGAATCCCGATATACAGGGGCTGTATCCGTTCATAAATCAACAGTTTCTTATAAATGAATTCCCCGATGTTGAATATGTGAATCGTGAGGAGGATATGGGGCTTGAAGGCTTGAGAAAGGCAAAACTGTCCTATAATCCCACAGGTTTTGTTGAAAAATACATTTACAGAGAGTGTTAGTGATATGAACATCAGCATAAGAAAACCGAACAAACAGGAATATGAATATGCCGCAAAGGAATTGTGGCATATTTGCTTTGAAGAAGACGGAAGTGCGTTTGTTGATTATTATTTTGAGCATAGGACAAGCGCTGAAAATGTGCTTGCTGCTTTTTTGCCTGACGGTGAAATGATAGGTATGATGCATATACTGCCCTATACAGTCAGTTTTTACGGCGTTTTGAAAAAGGGGAGCATGGTGGCAGGCGTTGCCACACATCCGAATCACCGAAAAAAGGGCATTTGCAGAGCATTGTTTGAAGAAGCGGGTGTACTTATGCGTGAAAACGGTTATGTGTTCAGTATGCTCCAACCGTTTGATGCAAGGTTTTACGAACAGTTCGGCTATAAAGTGTTTTCGCTCAGAGAGCGTTTTGAAGCTGAAGCGGCAGACACAGGAGAAGAATCGGACAGTAATATAAAACTGTATGAGCTCAATGCCGAAAAAATGCTCTCAATATATGAACGCTATGCACAAAAATATAACGGTATGATGGCAAGAACGCTTGAAGACTGCGAGCTCTTTTTGAAAGAACTTGAAACATATAACGGAAAAGCCGTAATGACAAATGACGCATATGCGCTGTATGCAAAAGATTCGAAAACAGCGGTAATAACAGAAATAGCAGGCGAAAATATGTGCGCTCTCATAAACGTTCTTTTGCGTGAAAATGACAGAATAAAATTAGACTTGCCGCTTGATGCAAAGTGCGAAATAAAGGGTAAATACAGTAAAAAACGCATAGAGTTCAATATGCTCAGAATAGAGGACAAGGAACGCTTTTTTGAGGGGTTGCCGTGCCGTGATGAAGAAAAAATAAACGGTGATATATACATGAATTACAGCATGGAAAGCTATTGATAAAAAAACAACGATATTTACTGGGAAAAATCGAAATAAAAACATTGCCAAGAGGCAAACTTTCAAATATAATTATACATATTTGGTGCGTTATCAAAAAAACTGCGGAGGAAAAATAAATGGCAAAAAAGTACGTATATCTCTTTAGTGAAGGAAATGCAACAATGCGTGAACTTTTGGGCGGCAAGGGCGCTAACTTGGCAGAAATGACAAGTCTCGGTCTTCCTGTTCCCCAAGGCTTTACGGTCAGTACGGAGGCTTGTACTCAGTACTATGAAGACGGTCGCAAGATCAACGATGAAATTCAGGCTCAGATCATGGAATACATTGACAAAATGGAAGGCATCACAGGCAAAAAGTTCGGTGATAAGGAAAATCCTCTTCTCGTTTCAGTACGAAGCGGTGCCCGTGCTTCAATGCCCGGTATGATGGACACGATCTTGAACCTCGGTCTTAATGAAGAAGTTGTTCAGGTTATGGCTGAAAAGTCAGGCAACGCGCGTTGGGCATATGACTGCTACAGAAGATTTATTCAGATGTACTCCGATGTTGTTATGGAAGTCGGCAAGAAGTACTTTGAAGAACTCATCGACAAGATGAAAGAAGAAAAGGGTGTTAC
>JAFSFN010000113.1 GCA_017435185.1 Clostridia bacterium
CCTTGCCTGTACCTATCGCCACGCAGGAAATGGGATCTTCGGCAATATAGCAGGGAACTTTTGTATGCTCGGCAATGAACTTGTCCATTCCAAAGAGCAATGCACCGCCGCCTGTAAGGCAAATGCCGTTTTCCGCTATATCGCTTGCAAGCTCGGGAGGCGTTTTTTCAAAGAGGTTTCTCACGCTCTCAAGTATGCTCTGTAAAGGTTCTTCCAAGGCGTCTATCATTTCATTTGAGCCAACAACTATAGCCTGCGGCAAGCCGGAAATGAGGTTTCTGCCTTTTACATCTATGAAAAGCTGTTCTTTTCTCGGATACGCGGAGCCTATGCGTATCTTCATTTCTTCGGCTGTACGCTCACCGATGAGCAGATTGTGCTTTTTACGCATATATCTGACTATCGCGTCGTCAAATTTATCGCCTGCTATTTTTATCGAATCGGATAAAACAGCACCGCCAAGAGAAATGACTGCAACATCCGTTGTACCGCCGCCAATATCAATTATCATATTGCCCCTCGGCTGAGAAATATCGATGCCTGCGCCAATAGCTGCGGCAATAGGTTCTTCGATAAGATATGTATGTCTTGCGCCTGCTTCTTCTGTTGCATCGATAACCGAACGCTTTTCAACTTCGGTAACGCCCGACGGAACACAGACTACAACACGAGGCTTGAAGAACATACGCGAGCCTACCACTTTCTTGAGAAAATGGTGGATAAGCCTTTCCGTTATGTCGTAATTGGAAATAACACCATCACGCAAAGGACGCATGGCAATTATGTTGCCGGGTGTGCGGCCAAGCATGCGGCGTGCTTCCTCGCCAATAGCGAGTA
This sequence comes from Clostridia bacterium, assembly GCA_017435185.1. Lineage (GTDB taxonomy): Bacteria > Bacillota > Clostridia > Christensenellales > CAG-138 > RGIG3096. The sequence continues at coordinate 838 of JAFSFN010000113.1, forward strand.
TCCTGCCCGAAACCTTTTCAACGGCAACTACCGAAGGCTCACGGAGTACGATACCCTTATTGCGAACATACACCAATACACTTGCGGTACCCAAATCGATACCGACATCATTCAATTCAAAAAGTCCCATTTATTATGAACTTCCTCCCATACAACACTCTAAAAAGAGTGTTTCTTGGCATTATTACTCTTTATTATAACATAATATCACACGCAGTGTAACCGCAACAGTGCATGTTTTTGAATATTTTATTAAGAAAATGTCGATTTTTCAAATATTACTTACCACGGTCTTCTTCCGCAAACAAAATGCGAACGCCAATAGCTCGTTTTATATGAACGCTGAACAACCTTTCCTTTGTTAGACGAAGCATCTATCATCTCTGAACTGCTTATGATTATTCCCACATGACCGACTTTCGTAAAGTTCTTGTCATAGAAGAATATAAGGTCGCCCCTCTTGAGATCGTTTATTGAAGATATCTTGTCCCATTCACTTATGCGTGAATAGCCTGCCGCATTAAGTCTGCGCCTGTTACTGCCTGCCTGATTAAGACAATAATACACAAGGCCCGAACAGTCAAAAGTCTTTGGTCCTCTTGCACCGAGTATATAACGGCAACCCAATTTACTCTTTGCAACCGATATCATTTTTTCGATGTTGGCTTTTGTGCGCGCTTCCTTGGCCTTGCTCTCGCTCTCTATAGCCTCATCTGAATATAACAGTTCCACAGTCTTTTCGCCGGCAAGTCCATCTGAAGACAGACTGTTTCGCTTTTGAAACGCCTTTATTGCCGTTACCGTCTCGGTACCGTAATAGCTTGTGGTCTTTTTCATGTATCCAAGATCAACAAGCTGTTCCTGCATGGCTTTGATGTCGGTTCCCGCCATGCCTTCTTTAATTACATATCGAGGAGCATCGTCCGAATAAATAAGCGCAAGTGTCTGTACGCCGGCGATACCGTCCTCAATAACAGGAACGGAATTGTAACCGTCTGTAAAATTAAGCTGACGCTGGAACAACTGAACAGCCGCCTCTGTTTGGGGGCCATATAGCAAAGTAGGCTCATCTATGTCCAAATAATTGAGCTCCATCAAACGCTCTTGGAGTTTCTTGACATCTTCCGATTCCATGCCTCTTTTCAGCGTAGGATCGGGAGTGGGTGACGGCGTAGGAGATGCCGTTATTCTTATCTCCACCTGACCACCCTGTTGAACATTCGGTGTCGCCGATGCAAGCACAATCTGATTTCCGCTTGTACGATTCGACTTTGGTATGAACGCTATTAGTAAAACAACGCCGACAACCGTCACTGCCGCCAGCGCACATACTGCCAACCTTGCCCCTTTGCTCATTTTTCTCCAAATCTTTCTTGCACGCTTTTTAAGACGCTTTATATCAAGCATCAAATATCTGAAGAAAGTGTTCGTTTTTTTGCCTTTGCTGTTCATGCGGTCATTTTATCGTTTATTCTTCATTCTTTCAACTCACTGTCTTTCATTGTTATAACTTGTTTACAAATGATTATCAAATTTTGTCTTGTTTTGTGGTTTATTCCACCATAAAACTAAATCAATCAACTCAAATTGTTCAATTTTCTTGTTTTTTTCCGTATAAATTACCATTGCTTGCAAACACTAACTCCATAAACAGAACAACGATTAAGGAGTGTTTGGAACAAAATGAAAGCAACCGGTATAGTGAGACGCATAGATGAACTCGGTCGTGTCGTCATTCCTAAAGAAATCAGACGCACGCTTCGTATTCGTGAAGGCGACCCGCTGGAAATTTTTACTGACCGTGAAGGCGAGGTCATATTGAAAAAATACTCGCCGATAGGCGAACTGGGCGATTTTGCACATGAATATGCCGAATCCCTGCATCAGGCGCTCGGTCACACGGCATTAATATGTGACAAAGATAATGTAATTGCCGCATCGGGAAACGGAAAGCGTGAGCTTGTAGATAAGTCACTGCACGAAGATATCGAACAGATAATGCAGAGTCGCGAAAGAGTAGTTCGTTCCCTGAGCAAAGACGAAAAACTTCTTTCCATCGTTTCAGGTGACAACGATGCCGATTACAGTGCCGAAGTCATAGTGCCTATAATTTCGGCAGGCGACGCCATCGGCGCAGTCATACTTTTAAGCCGCGAGACGGGCGCTGTAATGAACACGACAGAGCTGAAAGCCTGCGAAACTGCCGCTCATTTTATGGGTAAACAAATGGAAGCATAGCTTTTCACCTTCCCCTGTAAACAATTGGTTAAAAAGCGTGATTTTTCGGCAGATTTCTCCCTTGCGTATGTTATCGTAGAAATATACGCAAGGGGGTTTTTTATGAAAAAAGCATTGGCTTTCTTTCTTGTAACTATAATTATCGTTTCTTTAATGCCGTCAACCATTGCCAACACGGCAGACTATTCCATGGTCGGCGTTATTTTGTCGCAAAATGCCGACACCTTTTCAATAAAAGCCGACGGCACTTATTTTCTTAAAGAAAATTCCTCCTCATTTACAGACGGAACATTGACCGTCACGAGAAGTTCAAGCTCTTTGCTCACCGTTACACATTCCGAAAAGGGCATTTTATACACAGGCAAAAGTGTTTCGATAATGCGTGAAAATATCGACACGGACGCAGGCAGTCTTGCACTCGGAAACTTCAAATATCTCGGTCATTTTTTAATAAGCATAGTTGACGGCTCAGTGCAAATAATCAACCACGTGCCGCTTTCTCACTATCTTTACGGCGTTGTTAAATCCGCAATGTCAAACTCTTTTCCCACAGAAGCACTCAAAGCACAGGCAATCGCCTGCAAATGCCTCGCCATAAACAACTTCACGCTTTCAAACGGCATTTACACCATATCCGACAGAGCATCGGATTTAATCTATAACGGTTTTGATAAAAATGCCAAAAACATAATTAAAGCTGTTGACGCAACAATGAACAAAGCCTTGTTTGCAAACTCCGCTATACTCGATACACGATTCTGCACGAGCAACGGCGGCGAGACCTCACTTCCGTCAGCTCAAAGCGAATACTATGCCATAGCTACCGATAAATATGACTTTGCAAACCCCAACAGTCGCATCGAAAAAGTCTCTTTCTCACTCGGAAAAAGCATTGATCTGCCGTCATCATTGCACGATACACTCATCGAAAGAGTCTGTGCACAGCTTGGTGAAAAAGCAGACAAAATTGAAGAAATATATTCCGTAACACCCCATTCTCCTTCAGTCAAAGGCGCAAGTATAGGCATGACACGCTGTCGTTTCCTGCTCTGTGTCAAAAACTCCGAGAACGGCACTTTGTATGACAATGTTGCGTGTGACATTGCCTTTTCGGCACTTGGCTGTTTCAGAAGTCCCTACCTTGAAGCATACTGGGGCGAAATTTCACAAGACAGCTGTACCCTTTTCCTTGCAAGGCAGGGCGGCGGCGTCGGACTGAGCATGAGGTACCTGAGCAACATAGTCGGTATCCAACG
>JAFSFN010000114.1 GCA_017435185.1 Clostridia bacterium
CTTGGAGTTCACCTTACCGTCATTGTTCACATCACCCTTTGTGATTTGAGCATCAGGTGTTGTCGAAGGTGTGGGCGTGGGTGTAGCTGTAGGTGTAGCTGTGGGTGTAGCTGTGGGGGTAGGCGTAGGAGTTGTCTCGGGGGTCGGTGTTGCAGGAGGCGGAGTGGGAGTTGCCGCACCCGTCTTTGCAACTTCAATCAAGTCGGGCAGTACATTATATTTATTGTAAAATGCCAACGCACGAGCAAATATGCGCATTGAGTTTTCATAGTCTATCGAGCCTTTGTATTCCAAACCGCTCTCGCCGGGCAATGTTGTGTAGCCTGCGGGCATATAGTTGTGGCCGTCTATGAACTCAAGCTGTTTTTCCGCAAGGTAGAGATATCCGTCACGAGAGAGTGATGCGCCCGTGAATGTATGGCTCGAGCTTCCTGCAGGAATCTTGCAGGCAACATATGATACCTGTGCCGTTCTCTCAGCGTTTATGCTTGCATTATACAATGCAACGCAAGCCATTCTGAAATATGAGGGCATATCTATGCTTCTTCCGTCAATGCTGACCGTAACAGGCATATTTCCTGCATTTGCGAGCGAATGTTCGTTTATCTGCGTCATCGCATCAAGCACTTGCTGCATTGTGAAGTTTGCAAGCGCGCCATCTATGGTAGGTAAGGGAATGGGCGTTGACGAGAACTCTATCTCAGCTTCTTCATATGTCTGATATGCTCTTGTTTCATTTGATGCACTGTATACATTTACAAAGCAGGGGCCCACTTTTCTGTTGAGTGTTCCCTCAACTTCGATATATATTGATATCGAATTCTTCGCCGCAACAAGTGTTGACTTTGTTATGGTGATCGTCTTTCCGTCATCCGATATCTCACCCACGGCACGAGTAACGCCGCCGTATGACGCTATCTTCTTTGCAACAAGACCGTCCTGCATCTCAATCACAACTTTTGCAAGGTTTGCACTGCTGAATGCATTATCAATATCAACCTTAAGCAAATTCTGCGACTGCGAATATGTGCTCTTTGCATAGCTGTAAAGACCTGTTCTGAACAATGCGATACCCAAAACGCCGTCAGTATCAGCAATCTTTCTGATCTGTTCTATTTCGCCCATCATCGTCTTTGATGTTACAGTTGCTCCGCCGTCGGCAGGCGTGAATGCCTGTATGCCCATTACGACATTGTTGCCCATTCTTGCCGCACTTGCCGCAAGAGCCGCCATCCACTGATAGCTTGCTGTATATGTATCCGTATATGCCATGGGGCAAACATAGTCATAAAGCTCGGCAGTCTGTGTATAGTCCTGACCGAAAACCATTCTTCCGTATGTGTTTGAATGCCAAGCATTATCATTTCTTCCCGAAACATACTGGTTGCCCTGATATGCACCCTCGGGCATGAGCGCCGCACTTATTATGACATCATCCCTTACTGCCTTTATAGCATCTATAAGACCCTGAGCAAAGTCTGTTATGTTGTCACAGCGCATCTGCATAAAGAGCATTGCGTCCTTGCCTTCACTGTATCCACATTCTGCCGAAGCAGCCAATCTGAATATCTTGCCGCTATCCGGATTTGAAGCGTAATAAGTCTGCTCTACATATTGCTTAAGTGTAGCAACATTTATGCCGTAGGCTTTCATCTGCTCAAGATTTGCTTCACTCCAGCCATATGCTATATGGTTGTATCTGATATAGTCAAAATGTACGCCGTCAACATCATAGTTTTTAACAAGCTCAGCAAGCAAAGACTGAACATACTTTGCATAGTTGGGAAGCGTGGGATCCATTGTTGCCCAGTCATTGCCCTGTTCCTTGCTGTTATAGCCTCTCACATAGTGATAGAGAGTTTCCTGAATATGTTTTTCTGCATATTTTTCATCATTCAATACCGCTATCCATGCGTGCACTTTTATGCCTGCCTCATGAGCTGCGGTTATAACTTCCTGCAATACATCACGATTGTTGTATGTTCGTCCGAGAGGCACACTGCCCTTGCTGTAGGCAACATTGCCGTTGCCGCCCTTTACAAGAAGGTAAATATCGGTAACGCCGGCCTTCTTGGAACGCTCAACAAGTACTTTTGCACCGTTTGTGCCCAGTGAAGTAACTTCACTTGCCCATACCCATTCACCGACAACATCAAACTGCTTCTGCTCTGCCGATTTTTCGACATGGGTTATTTCGCTGTAGCCTGCGGAATAAACAACAGCTCTGCCAAGCATGAAATCCATATTGGCGGACTGTGACGACTGCAAAAGCAAGCCTGATACTACAACTCTGCCGCTGCCGAATGTACCCATTGCAACAGCAGGGCTGTTTGTCATGTTTGTATATGCTGCCGGTTTTACATTAATATCGGAACCGAGACCGTTTCTTACATTGCTGTAATACTTCATGAGCACAACAGGATTTCCCACACGCTCATCTTTAACTGTAGTAGTTGTTTCAAAAACCGGAGGAGCATCGACGAATGCCACATATTTCTTGCCCGCCTGCATACCCTTTGTTACAGGATGACCTATATTCTGTGTCTCCACGATAACCTCACCTACACCGTGATTCCAAACAGGAACATCTATCCTGTATTTTATAAGGTTCATGAAGTTATAAGTAACGCCGCCTGTAGTAAATGTCTGTGCCGCCGCCATTGCGCCGCCGCCCATACCGACATAACCGTTGCCGGCCGCTACATAATCCTGTATTGCAGTCACGGCCTGTGTGCCGAGTGCGTTCATCAATGTTTTGCCCATATTTATGGCTTCGGAGCCTGTATCGGCAACAACAAGAGTGTCATAATTTTCAAGCGCACCGCCCTGTATCTGCTCTGCGGTTATCTCGTCAACCTTTACATCAGCTATTACTTTTGAATCAGCAGTAACCGTGTTTTCGGAAAACCATTTTTCAATAACGCTTTTTGTCTGCGCTGCTGTTCCGTCAGCCGAAAATACAGCAACTTTCAAAATGCTGTCTTCTGCACTCGATACCGACGGTATAATCATCATGCTTGCTATAAAAGCCGCAACAAGCATGATTGACATTACTTTTTTGAATCTGTTCATTTTTGTTTCCCTTCTCCTTTTGTTTACCTTTTATTGTGCATTCAATATTTGTTTCTGCATCAATGCGATATCACGAGAGTTTACCTTGCCGTCACCGTTCATATCGGCTGCAATTTGCTGAGTTTCATCAAATTCACTGCTGCCCATGATAACTTTCTGTACTGCCGCAATATCACGAGAGTTTACCTTGCCGTCACCGTTCACATCACCCTTGACCTCAGTCGGAGGCGCAGTGGGAGTAGCATCGGGATCTGCCGTTGCAGTGGGGCTCGGCGAAGGAGTTGTTTCTCCGCTCGGAGTCGGTGTCGGCGTTTCCGTCGGTGTTTCCGTCGGCGTTTCCGTCGGTGTTTCCGTAGGTGTTTCTGTAGGCGTTTCCGTCGGCGTTTCCGTCGGCGTTTCCGTCGGCGTTTCCGTCGGAGTTTCTGTCGGAATTTCTCCGGAATCCAAGCACACAAGCGCATGACCTTCATATTCGGTCTCGCCGTTAGGTGCCCAGGAATAAGCATATGCGGAATAGTAGTTTATAGTAAGTTCCGGCAAGTTTTCAAATGCCGTTTTCGAAACATATTCAGGCAAAGCGCCTTTGAACTCGATTTCAGTCAGAGTGGGAGCAGAAGAAAACGCTTCGCCTCCTATTATTAACACTGTGTCGGGAATGACTACTTTCTGCAATTCGCCTGCCGCACCGTAAAATGCATAAGATCTTATCGTCTGCGTGCCTGAAAGCACTTCGTAGTCATATGACGGTCTTGCCGCAGGATATGCCACAAGTTCCAAGCCGTCATTGGTATAAAGTACACCCTGGTCAAACATAAAGTAGTCATTGCCGTCGGGAACTATTATTGAAGCCAGCGACGAACAACCCTTGAATGCACCGTTACCTATTGCATATGCAGAAACGGGCAATATAATATTTTCGAGCATTTCACACTTTTCAAAAGTAAAATCATGTATCCATTCTATGGCATCACTCAATACTATCGACGGCATATTAAGGCAACCGCTGAAGGCGCCTTCGCCAAGCTGGTTAACGGTTTGGGGCAATGTTATATCCATGATGATACCGCCGCAATCATAAAAAGCGTATGCGCCTATTTTTTCAAGCGATTCCGGCAACACCAGCGCTTCTATGCCGTAGCAGGCTTCAAATGCATAATCACTGATTGATGTGACTGTTGAAGCTATCTCAAAGTCCATATCCGTAAGAAGTGTCGGACAAGCTATCAACTTTGTTTTATCGGCATTGTAAAGCACACCGTCATTTGTGGAAAAAGCCGTACTCGAATTGTCCGCTTCTATGCTTTTAAGCGAATATGCTCTTGAAAAAGCACGGTCACCTATCTGTGTTACGGAAGTAGGTATTATTATATGGGTAAGGCTGAGATTGCTGTAAAATGCACACTCGCCTATTTTCGTTACGGTATCGGGCACTGTGAACTTCATTTCGGGCACATAGTCGCCTTCATCGCCGCCGTACTCACCGTCTTCGCCGTCAGTGCCTTCGCCTTCTTCCGTCAAAACCGCAATATTTACGGAAGAGCTTACAGCGGCAGTAGATTCAGGCTCGGGCGTATCGTCAGTATCAGAACCGAGTGTGCCTTCCACTATTTTGCCACAAGGATACGAATGAAGCAAAGTTCCGTTTTCGGCATAGAGTATGCCGTCTATCGACTCATAAAAAGCATTGCCGTCCGCAACTTTTATACTGCTAAGGCTTGTACATTCCGCAAAAGCGCCTGCACCGATGCTTTCCACCGATTTAGGTATGGTTATGTCTATAACACCGGAACAACCCCAAAAAGCATTTTGGCCTATAGTCTTTATTCCCTCGGGTATTACTATTGCTTCTATTTCATTGCAATTCAAGAATGCCTCATCGCCTATGGCGGTAACATTCATACCGCCGAGCGTTTCGGGTATAGTCACTGTCCTTCTTGCCGTTTCTGAACATGAAACTATGGTAACAGTTCCGTCTTCGTTTACCTCATATGTATAAAGGCCCTCAACGGAAGAATCCGCCAATGAAAACATACATATGGTCGAAAAAACCATGGCTATAATAGTTATTAAAGATATCAACCGTTTCATAACCGAACATACCTCCTCATATTATCACTATTATAATAGTTTATACCAAAAGTTTCGTCAACGACTAAAGCACCTTTTACATCACCTTTTCACATTTATATCATATGCAATTTCAGGTATTATCTTCATATTACGGCAATTAATAAATTATTTCTTGACAGACAATTTTTGCGGTGCTACAATACAGCCAATCAGTATAGGAGCAAAAATGATGAGCACACAACTCCGTTCAGCTGAATATCGCTATTTTAACTTTAGCTTTACTTACTTTTACTTTAGTAAGGCTTCTTTGCGTTTGGCTGAAAACATGGGTTGTACATTCTGATTGATTGCTTAAAATCATCGTTATCTGCCCCACAGCTAAACGCTGTGGGGTTTTTAGTTTGTTAATTTTAAGGAGGAAAATAAAATGATCGTAATTCTCAAGAAAAACCCCGATGGTGCTCAACTCTCACGCCTTATCACATGGCTTCGCGACAAGGGCATAGATGTACACGAAACCGTAGGTTCGTCGCAAACCATACTGGGCCTTATCGGCGATACCCATCACCTCGATATCGACCTTATCACGGCACTTGACATCGTTGATGATGTACGCCGTGTTCAGGAACCTTATAAAAACGCAAACAGAAAGTTCCATCCCGAAGACACCGTTATAAAAGTCGGAAACACTCAGATAGGCGGCGGCAACCTCACACTCATAGCCGGTCCCTGCTCGGTCGAATCCGAAGAACAGATATGCGCAATTGCCGAAAGCGTTAAAAAGAGCGGCGCAACAATGCTCCGCGGCGGCGCATTCAAGCCCCGCACTTCCCCCTACTCCTTCCAGGGACTGCGCGGCGAAGGTTTGAAGCTCCTTTCCATTGCCAAGAAACTGACGGGGCTCCCCATCGTAACGGAAATAATGGATATTTCACAGCTTTCTCTCTTTGATGATGTCGATGTTATACAGGTCGGCGCCAGAAACATGCAGAACTTCGAGCTTTTGAAGGCTCTCGGCCAAACCAGAAAGCCCATACTGCTCAAGCGCGGCTCATCCTGCACATACGAAGAGCTCCTCATGAGCGCAGAATACATAATGGCAGGCGGCAACGAGCAGGTCATACTCTGCGAAAGAGGTATCCGCACATTTGAAAACTACACCAGAAACACTCTCGATGTTGCGGCTGTCCCCGTTTTGAAACAGCTCTCACATCTGCCCGTCATAATCGACCCGAGCCATGCAACAGGCAAAGCCAATCTCGTTGATTCGCTCTCCTGCGCTTCAGTTGCCGCAGGTGCTGACGGTCTTATAATCGAAGTACACAACGATCCTCCGCACGCACTCTGTGACGGTCCCCAGTCAATCCGTCCCGAAGCATTCGACAAGCTGGTAGGAAAGCTCAACATAATCGCAGAAGCAACTCTCAGAAAGGAATAAACAACCATGAAAATCGGTATTGTCGGACTCGGCCTCATAGGCGGTTCCATGGCAAAAAGCATAAAGGCACACACCGACTGCACCGTTTGGGGCTTTGACATAAACACTGAAACACTTAATACGGCACAGCTCACGGGTGCAATAGACGAAACACTCTCTCCCGACAAATTTTCGGAATGTGATATAATAATGATAGCAGTTCCGCCTGCCGTAACCATAGAATGGGTCAATGAAAACGCACCCCTGTTAAAAGGCACTGTACTTATCGACCTTTGCGGCATAAAGCGCCTTCTCCATCAGCCAATAGCTCAAAAAGCGGCTGAATACGGTTTTTCATACATAGGCGGCCACCCCATGGCAGGCAAAGAAGTAAGCGGATTTGAAAATGCAAGCGCCACGCTTTTTGAAGGTGCATCAATGATACTCACTCCCGACAGCGCATCAATTATAGATGAACTTGAATATATCAAGCACTTTTATTTGCAGATAGGCTTCGATAAAGTAACATTCTCAAACATCGAGGAGCATGACCGCATTATCTCATACACTTCCCAGCTTGCTCACATAACATCAAGCGCATACATCAAGTCCCCAACGGCACAGCGTCACTTTGGTTTTTCCGCAGGCAGCTATAAAGACATGACAAGAGTAGCAAAACTTGACGAAGAACTGTGGACAGAACTCATGCTGGGCAATGCCGACTTTTTGAAAGATGAGCTCAAGCTCCTTATAGAAAATCTCAAAAATTATCTTGAAGCGCTTGAAAACAATGATTCCGAATCACTCAAAGAATTGCTTAAAGAAGGTCGTATGCTCAAGCTCACGGCCGGAGGAGACTGATAAAAATGACAGAATTTTCCGTAAAAATCAATGTCGGTAAAGGTTATGAAGTAAGAATAGGCTCTTCGCTTTTGGATGACTGCGGCAATATTATCGCAAAAACAACTTCGCTTTGCCGCGTTGCCGTTATAACCGACTCAAATGTTGAAAAACTCTATCTCGACAAGGTAATAAAAAGCCTTCAACAAGCAGGATTTGACACACTTTCGTTCTCATTTCCCGCGGGCGAGGAAAGCAAGAACATTTCCACACTGTCCGACATTCTCGAGTTTTTGGCGGAAAACAACTTTTCACGCACCGATATGCTCATAGCTTTAGGCGGCGGCGTAACAGGCGACATTACGGGCTTTGCAGCTGCCGTATATCTGCGTGGGATACGCTATGTACAGCTTCCCACCACTCTCCTTGCCGCCGTTGATTCGTCAGTTGGCGGTAAAACAGCAATAGACTTAAAAGCAGGCAAAAATCTTGCAGGTGCTTTCAAACAGCCCGAAATCGTGCTATGCGATATATCAACTTTTGAAACGCTTCCCGAGACAGAATTTTCAAACGGTATCGCCGAATCGATAAAGTACGGCATACTTTTTGACAAGCCGCTTTTTGACGCTTTCGCCTCATCCGACCTAAGTTCAAACAGGCTGACGGGTGACAAGCTCACGGATGTCATCGCAAAATGCGTTGCTCACAAGGGCAGAATAGTCGAGCTGGACGAGTTTGACAACGGCGACCGTCGTCTGCTCAACCTCGGCCACACGATAGGTCACGCCATAGAAAAATGCAGTTCATTCAAGATACAGCATGGTCACGCAGTCGCCGCAGGCATGGCGATGATAGCTCGTGCAGGCGAGAAAAAAGGGCTCACAAAGGAAGGTACGGCAAACGAGATATCACAAGCACTTGCAAAATACGCACTGCCCATTGACACTGACTTTGATATTGACGAGCTTAACGCCGTCACTCTTACGGACAAAAAACGTGCAGGCAAAAAAATAGCACTCATAGTTCCCGAAGAAACAGGCAAATGCATTATAAAAACAGAGCCTGTCGAAGCTCTCAGGGAATATATCACGCTGGGAAAGGGCGTCTGAAAATGGATATACGAATAGACCCTTCAACACTTAACGGCACATTGCCCTCAATAAGTTCAAAATCAGATGTTCATCGTCTGATGATATGTGCTGCGCTTTCAGACAAACCGACGGTAATAAACAATGTATCGGGCTGTGACGACATACTTGCCACAGCCTCGTGCATTGAAGGGCTGGGCGCAAAAGCGGTCTTTGACGGCCGCACCTGCACCGTTACCCCATCACAGAATATTCCCGAAAATCCATGTTTTAATTGCCGTGAAAGCGGTTCCACACTGCGTTTCATGCTCCCTGTAGCGGCCGCCGTATGCGGCAATGCACATTTTGCAGGTACGGGGCGTCTTCCCGAACGCCCGATAGGCGAACTGCTCAATGCAATGAACGCTAACGGCACCCTTTTTTCTTCAACACACCTTCCGCTCGATATTTCGGGCAGTCTTAAAGCAGGCATATACACTTTGCCCGGCAACATAAGCTCTCAATACATAACAGGGCTTTTAATGGCATTATCAGTCACAAAGGGCGAAAGCACCATTGTCCTCACAAGTCCGCTTGAATCGGCATCATATGTGAAAATGACACTTTCAACACTCAAACTTTTCGGAGCAAACATCAAAGAAGAAGATAGCGGCTATCGCATAGTCGGTGTTGAAAGGCTCACATCTCCCATAACTGTTCAAGCAGACGGTGATTGGTCAAACGCCGCATTCTTCCTCACTTCTGCCGCAATAAACGGCAAGGTGACGCTTACAGGGCTGAGCATGGATTCGCCCCAGGGTGATAAAAAGATAATCCAAGCATTGAAAAAATTCAATGCTCATGTCACAATAGAAAATGACGCTGTGACAGTCTCATCAGGCGAGCTTCACGGCTGTGAAACAGATTTAAGCGACACGCCCGATATGCTTCCCGCACTTGCAGTGCTTGCCGCTTTTGCCCAAGGCGAAACACGCTTTGTCGGCGCGGCTCGATTAAGGCTTAAAGAAAGCGACAGGCTGAAAACCGTTGCTGATATGATAAATTCACTCGGCGGAACGGCTTCTGTGCATGAAGACGGAATAACCGTTTGGGGCAAGCCGTTAAAAGGCGGCAAAGCAGACGGAGCAAACGACCATCGCATAGTCATGGCGGCCGCGATCGCCGCCGCACACTGCACTTCCTCTGTTGAAATATTCGGAGCACAGGCAGTGAACAAATCATACCCTTCATTCTTTGAAGATTTTGAAGCACTGGGAGGACATTCATATGTCATCTGAATACGGCAAAACATTAAAAATATCAATATTCGGAGAATCTCACGGAAAAGCCATCGGTGTGAATATCGACGGACTTCCTGCCGGAGAAAGCATAGACCTTTGTGCTCTTTACGACTTCATGTCAAGGCGTGCTCCCGGAAAGAGCGCTCTCACCACACACCGAAAAGAGAAAGATCAGCCGATATTTCTCTCGGGCATAACGAACGGAAAAACCAACGGTTTTCCCCTTTGTGCAATAATAGAAAACAGTGATACTCGCTCCGGTGACTATTCGGGGTTTGAAAACACGCCACGTCCCTCTCATGCAGATTATACGGCTTATCTTCGCTACGGCGGCCATGCCGATATGCACGGAAGCGGCCATTTTTCAGGCAGGCTAACAGCACCTCTTTGCATTGCGGGCGGCATAGCAAAGCAAATTCTTGAAAACAGAAATATATTTGTCGGCGCACATCTTTATTCAATAGGCGAAGTGTGTGATGCGCCGTTCCCCCTTCACCCGACACAAACACTCTTTAACGATATAGTCAAGCGAGAACTTGCGGTAATTGATGAATCGGTCATTGACAGCATGAAAAACGCCGTTGCAGACGCGGCGGAAAATCTTGATTCCGTGGGCGGTATTGTCGAATGTGCGGTCATAGGCTTCCCTGAGGGCATAGGCACTCCGATGTTTGACGGAATAGAGAACCGCCTTGCTCATGCGCTCTTTGGCATACCTGCCGTAAAAGGCGTTGAATTCGGCGCAGGCTTTAGTGCGGCAAAATCACTCGGTTCGCTCAACAACGACCCTTTTACCGTACAAGACGACCGCATAGTAACGACCACAAACAACAGCGGCGGCATAGTTGGCGGAATAAGCAACGGTATGCCCATAATAATGCGCACAGCGTTCAAGCCCACACCATCCATAATGCAACAACAGCAAACCGTAAACATCTCTGCGCTTGAAAACACAACACTCACGATAAAAGGGCGTCACGATCCTTGCGTAGTGCTTCGTGCAGTACCCGTAGTTGAAGCCGTTGCCGCAACCGTAATGCTCGACTTACTTATTGGAGGCTGAAAAAATGGACCTTTCTCAAATCAGAGACCGAATAGACAGCATAGACGCAAAACTGCTTCCCCTCTTTTTGGAGCGTATGTCTCTTTCAAAAGAAGTAGCTGAATATAAAAAAGCACACGGTCTGCCCATTCTTAACCGCAGTCGTGAGCGTGAAATACTCAAAAACATCATGGACCAAAGCGGTGATATGGAGCAATATTCCCACCGTCTTTATACCTCAATATTTGAATTGAGCCGTGCATATCAGGAAAACATCTGCACAGGCACATCAAAAATCCGCAATGAAATCGAAAAAGCCCTCGGCAATGCACAAGCAACTTTCCCCGAAACAGGCATAATCGCCTGTCAAGGCGTTGAAGGCGCAAATTCCCAGCTTGCGGCAGACAGAATGTTCAAGCGCGGCAACCTCGTATTTTTCAAAACTTTTGAGGGTGTATTCGATGCCGTTGAAAGCGGTCTGTGCGATTTCGGCGTCGTTCCCATTGAAAACAGTTCAAACGGCTCCGTTCGCGAAACATATGAGCTTCTTCACAAAAAAAATGTGCGCATAGTCAGAAGCGAACGCCTTTGCATAAGACACGAACTTTTGGCAAAGGAAGGCACAAAATTGGAAGACATAACTCAAATACGCTCCCACATTCAGGCAATAGGTCAGTGCAGTGACTTTTTGAAACAACTTGGCGACAAAGTAGAAGTTGTCCCCTGTGAAAACACGGCAATCGCCGCACAGTATGCCGCCTCTTGCAGTGACAAGGGCGTTGCGGCAATAGCTTCACACACAAATGCTCAGTTGTACGGTCTCAAGCCTGTTGCCTCGTCAATACAGAACAGCGACAACAATTATACCCGTTTCATCTGCATTGCAAAAAATACGATTTTATATCCCGGCGCAAACCACATAAGTCTCATACTGACCTGTCAGCACAAGCCCGGTGCATTGTATGATGTGCTTTCAAAACTCGCCGCACTTGAGGTAAATCTGCTCAAGATAGAAAGCTGGCCCATAGTCGGACACGATTTTGAGTTCATGTTTTTCTTTGAACTCATTGCCGATGTTACCGACCCAAAAATCGTTTCCATGCTCGAAAGTCTTGAAAAGAGTTGTGAGACATTCACATTCCTGGGCAACTATCTGGAGGCATAAAATATGGAGCGTTTTTACGGTCTGATAGGCAAAAAGCTCGGTCACAGCTATTCCGTACCCATACATAAATATATGGGCAACAGTAATTATTCCCTGTTTGAGCTTGAAAAAGATGAGCTTGCATCATTTCTTCACCGTGACGATTTGGGCGGTATCAATATCACCATTCCCTATAAAATAGATGTCATGCCGTTTTGCGACTGCATTTCGGAAGAAGCGCTTAAAATCGGCTCGGTCAACACAATAGTTCAAAGAAACGGCAAACTTTTCGGATATAATACCGATAAGTACGGTTTTTGCCTCATGATAAAACACGCAGGCATAGATATGAACGGCAAAAAAGTGCTTGTTCTAGGCAGCGGCGGTGCATCACGCACTGCATGCTACTGTGCAAAAGAACTCGGTGCAAGCAAAGTCGTGGTCATCTCACGAAGCGGCGAAAACAATTACGGTAATCTGCACAAACACCGTGACGCTCAGATAATCGTTAACACCACACCCGTCGGAATGTATCCCGACAACGCATCTTCTCCCCTGTCACTCAAAGATTTTCCAAACTGTACAGGCGTTGCAGATGTAATATACAATCCCCTCCGTACCGCTTTAATGGCAGAAGCTGAAAGTCTTAACATAAAGACCGCAGGCGGCCTTTTAATGCTCACAGCTCAGGCAAAACAGGCAGAAGAACTCTTTTTTGATACTGCAATAGACGATTCCGTGTGCTTAAACTGTGCCTCAGAGCTGTTAAGAAACAGTCAAAACATTGTTCTCATAGGCATGCCCGGAAGCGGAAAGAGTGCCGTCGGCAATGCCCTTGCGCTTTTAACGGGCAGAGAAGCCATCGAAACAGATGCGCTCATCGAAGAACAAAGCGGTAAAAGCATACCCGAGATATTCCGCGATAACGGCGAAGCTGTTTTCAGACGCATAGAAGCCGAAGTGATAGCCAACGCCGCAAAACAGAGCGGCAAAATAATAATGACAGGCGGCGGTGCAGTCACAACTCCCGCAAATTATCTTCCCCTGCACCAAAACGGTCGCATCTATGAAGTGATGCGTGATATTGATTCACTTGCGACCGACGGACGCCCCCTTTCAAAAGACATAGACACGCTTAAAGAAATGTATAAAACGCGTCGTCCCATGTATGATGCGTTCCGTGATGCTTTTGTTGAAAACAGCGGCACACCGCTCGATACGGCAAAAATGATATGGAGTGATTTCAATGAAAATACTTGTTATTAACGGTCCCAACCTCAACATGCTCGGTATCCGTGAGCCGCATATATACGGCTCTGCCACATATGCCGACCTTGTTGACATGATACAGAAAAAGTCAAAACAGCTCGAAATCAAAGTCGAATTTTTCCAATCAAACCACGAGGGTTGCTTGGTCGATGCAATTCAAAATGCTTACGGCAAGTTTGACGGCATAGTTATAAATCCGGGCGCATATACACATACAAGCATTGCGCTTTTGGACGCGGTCAAGTCTGTCGGTATACCGACTGTAGAAGTTCATATATCCGACCCCGACACACGCGAAGAGTTCAGAAAGATTTCTTACATTCGTAATGCCTGCATTGCTACAATAAAAGGCAAAGGCTTTGACGGATATACAGAAGCAATCGAACTGTTGATAAAGAAGTAAAGAGCACTATAAAACAGTTAATCCGACTCACGGTTACAACCATGGGTCGGATTTTTTGCACCGATACGCGCTGCCTCTCTTGTTTCAACAGCAAAGCAAGGCAGAGCAACATTTGAATTTCATTATTCCGCCTCCTGTATTTTTTCATGTTCGTCGAATATTTATTTTTATGTCGCACTGAATAAAGATAAAAACCACCGAAATCTCAGTGGTTTTTTATATGTTTGATTATTCTGCCTTTTCTTTTTCATCTTCTTCAGCTTCTTCGTCCTGCACTTCGGGGATTATGCCTCTGCTAACAAGTGCCGTATTAACAAGCATTGCCTCAAACAACCATGTTAACGCAAAGAGCACCATGACCAATATAGGAAGCGTGAACGGAAGATACAAACAGCATATCACGAGCGGAACGCCCGACACCAAAAGTATAAGAAGCGATTTTTTCCATTCAAGCATTACAAGGAGTATTGCGTTTTTAACGCATTTTCCAACGCTTATATCCGTTATGGCAAGCATCGGGAAAAGGTATGCATAGATAACAAACACTATTGCTGTGAAACCTATGGCCGAACCAAAACCGATGATATCGCCCGTCATCATGAACAAAATCCATGTTACCGTAGGAAGCAGTGCCACGCATACGCTCGCAAAAAGGCGCTTAAAAAAGTCGATTTTGAATTCTTTCTTAAACTCATGCAGCACAAAGCAGTTGCCCTGCCTTGCAATCACCATCATTGCACGCATACAGCCTGTACGAATCGCAGGTGCAAATGCCATGAGCAGAAGGAACAGCAATGAATACAGCCCAAGGACATCAAATGTCAGTATCACGGCATAAAGCGGTATGAATGTTAGCGCATACAGCAAATTCACGCCAACCATTTTAGAAAAATGGTTCTTGAGCAAATGCCAATAACGTTTCGCGCCTTTTTGGGGAACTTTTTCATTCACACCGGGGCCGGGCCTTGAGTAGTTTTGTAAATATCCGTTAAATACACCCATTAAAGCATTCCTTTAGATTATATCTTAACAGGGCACTTGCCGGGGAACGCTCTTGAAACAAGCGCATCCAAAACAGCATTTACCGACAAGGGAGTATATTCATATGCCGCCACAACAGCGTCAGCTCTTTCTATCAAAGAAGCATCATACGGTGCGCCCATGAGCAATACGACCAAAGGCTTGCCTGTTTCTTCGAGCTTTCTGAGTGTTGCAAGTTGACCGTCTCTGAATCTTGCATTGTAAAGTGCAACAACGGCAACATCATAATCATCGGCTTCGATTTCTTTCTCAGTTGCTTCGTCAAGCTCATTGAGGGGCATCGTTATGCCGACACAGTTTTCATATCTTGCCTGTGCATCTCTTGCTACCGAAAGTCTTTCCTTGTCAACATCCTCAGCGCCGACAAGAGCTATCGACTCGGGTGAGAAGAACTTCATTCTTCCCGCATCAAGAACATCAATGCCCTTGTCCGACTGCGAAAGCAAGGTTATGCTCTTTGCAGAAATGCTTGCGTGATAGTCTATCATTTCCTGGTCGTCAACGAGTGACTTTGCATAGTCAAAGTCTATTTTCTGCTCGCCTATCAGGCCGTATTTTTCCTTTATACGCATAATTCTGTCATATGAAAGATTGATGCGTTCTTCAGTGAGTCTGCCGCTTTCAATAGCTGCATAGATGCCCAAAACAGCTTCTTCAACAGCTTCAAACGTGTGCGAGAATGTAAGAATATCACAGCCTGCTTCGATAGCACGCACAGCACCCTCGGCAAATCCGTATGTGACCTTTATTGCGTTCATTTCAAGGCAGTCTGTAAGGACTATGCCCTTAAATCCCTGCTCACCGCGGAGAATCTCAGTCATTATTTTATATGAAAGAGTAGCGGGCTCTGTATCAACATCGGTGTAAATGACATGTGCAGTCATTATAGCATCTGCACCTGCTTTGAAAGCATCCTTAAAAGGCTTCCACTCTGTTTCTTCAAGCACACTGCGTTTTGTGTGGTTAACAGGATTTGCAAGGTGCGAGTCGGAAGTAGTATTGCCGTGACCGGGATAGTGCTTTACAGCAGCAGCCATACCGCCATCCATCATGCCGCCCATCATTGATACGCCGAGCTTTGAGACCATCTCGGGATCATCGCCAAAGGCACGAGCACCGATAATGGGGTTCTTGGGCTCTACATTAACATCGAGAACAGGAGCGTTATCTATATTAATACCTATAGCACGCAATATTCTGCCCGAATTATTGCCCAATGTATATGCATCTTCAGCACCGCTCGCCGCAACAGCCATTGTTCCGGGAATCAACGATGCACCGTCATATATTCTTGAAACAGCACCGCCCTCTTGATCAAGGCTGATAAGAGGAACTATGCCGTCCGTATGTTCCATTGTCATATTTATAAGGTCCTGACAAAGCTGGCATGCCTGGTTGGACTTTTGAAGGTTTCTTCCGAACAACACAAAGTTGCCGACATAATATTCTTTTGCCAAACGCTTCGCCTGTTCATCAACATAGGGCGACGGGAAACCGGCACTTATCATTTGACCGATTTTTTTCTTGAGTTCATTTGTCATTGCATGTCACCTCGAATATTTAGTACTACATAGTAGTCTACCGTAACATTATACTACATTATTGCATACTTTTTAAGCTCTCTTTATGAAATAATAGCATTTTTATATAATTTTTATTTTAGTCTCGACACAATTTCTGCGTTTTTAGCTTATATTTCCGTTCATACGCTTTACATCTGATTCATATTATAGAGCAAGTAAGTTTTCGTCCGTTCAAGTTTTTGTCCGATTGCTGCCCAAGCATATAAAAAGCGAAGGGCAATCAAATTGCCCTTCGCCTTTTTAAGTCATATTGTTTCTGACAGCTTTATTATCTCTTGGAACGTTTGCCTTCTTTTGCAGCTGTTACAAAGATAGCTGCTGCTGCCATCATCATTGTTACGCCAACTACGAGTACGGATGTAACAACGTTTGAACCGTCCTTCGGGCCTTCGATATCACCGCTGTCGGGTGTGGGTGTGGCTTCTACAGGAGGTGTGAGCTCAGGTGTCTGAGTTGCTTCAGGTGTCTGAGTTGCTTCAGGTGTCTGAGTTACTTCAGGTGTCTGAGTTGCTTCAGGTGTCTGTGTAACTTCAGGTGTCTGAGTTGCTGCCGGAGGCTCAGTTACTGCTGCACCGCTGTCATCTGCAGAGACAACTTCGGGAAGCACGCCGTTTGCCTTGTAGTAAGCAATTGCTCTTGTGAATACTACGATAGCGTTACGGTATGTGAACTGACCGTTATAATCTTCGATTCCGCCGCCGGGGAATGAGCAGACCTTTGCAGGAGTCTGGTTATTGTTGTTCATGTAGTTCAACTGACGTTCTGCAACGTTTACATAAGCAGCTCTGCTCATAATCTCCGAATCGAATGTGTCGTTGGATGTACCGTCGGGTGCATTACATGCAACCAACTGGAGCTCGGATGTTGTGTCGCCCTTGTCGAGGTTGATGATAGCCTGGCAAGCGAGTCTGAAGTAGGAAGCCATGTCAACGGACTTATCGCCAACTGTGATAACATCGGGCAATGTGCCGCCTGTTGCTGTGTAAGCTGCGTATACGCCGTCAAGAGCGTCTACTACTGTTTCAAGAGCAACGGGTTCTGTGGGATAGCTGGGTGTGGGTGTTGCTGCGCCTTCCTTGACGAACTCAACGGAGACTTCTTCGGGCAATACGC